>NZ_DIAC01000069.1:0-4352 GCF_002414625.1 Methylophaga sp. UBA5088
CGTGTTGCTCTGCATCCAGCGGATAATAAAAACCTGAATCGTGAATTTCCAGGTGATAAGAATGGCACGCCGACCGAACAGCTGGCTGAATTTTTTACCCGTGAATTCATCAGTAAGATGGACTTCCTTATCGATATGCATTCTGGTAGCTGGAATCAGCAACTACTACCACACGTTTATTCCCCCTTTGTAGATAGCGAAGAATTGGATGAGCTGACCTTTGAGTTTGCTAAAGCGACAGGTATGCAACATATCGTGATGTATGGTGAACGACCACGTGATCCAGCTAATTCAATTTCTTATCCGAATACGGCGATGACGCATGGAAAACCAGGACTGACCACTGAAATTGGTCATCTGGGTCAAAGTGATGAAGCGTTTGTTGAAGCGACGCTTGAACTGTCACGTAACGCGCTCTATTTTCTGGATATGTTGCCGGGTGAGCCGACCCCGCATCCAGCCCCTGTGATTTATGACAAACTGAAATCAGTCGTCAGCCCTGTTGATGGTTTATTTACTCCCCGCGTTGAAATTGGCAGTGTGGTAGAAAAAGGCACCATCGTCGGTGAGGTGAGAGATTATTTTGGCAATGTGGTTACTGAGTTAACTTCTCCAATAAACGGCACCGTGATGATGATTAACGAAACCCCACCTGTTAAAGCGGGTGAAAGTCCAATGACAATTGGGATAGAGCAGGAAGTTTAAGTCAGCATTAAGTAGACAAATATTGAATAACACCTCGGCCAATTAAACGTCTGGCCGAGGTGTTTATCGTCTTGGTGACAGCTATTACCAGCTAAGCTCTGGGTCGATACATTGATAAATTTGCCCCACACTCTGTTCAGTATTGAGTAGCTCATGGGCCAGTCTCGCTACTTCTTTCCGGTGAATCAAACCATGGACTTCCTGGTGTTGTGAAAGCTGACCGGTGTGGGTGAGATCACCGTCTTTCAGGCCGCCAGGGCGCAGAATGGTGTAATCAAGCGTACTTGTTTGCAGCCAGGACTCGGCTAGTGACTTCTCTCTTGCCGTTGCCCCAAACCCTTGTTTAGAGCGCTCAGACAAATATTGCCATGAATCACCACAACCTAGGGATGTCACCAGTAGAAAGCGCTTGATATCGTGAACTTCCATGGCATTAATCAGGTAGCGATGACCGATATAATCCACTGGTACGTCAGCACGATAACTGCCCATGGTCGAGATGACCCAAGCCTCTTTTGGCAGGCTGGATACCGTCTGTTCTACCTGCGATTGAATGGTGGCGTCACAACTTAGTGCCTGCACTTTTAGCTCGGCTAAACGTGGGTTTTTTGCGGGGTCTCTAGCGACACCTATTACTTCAAAACCCTGCTCATGAAAATACTCCACCATGGCAGCGCCTAAACCACTGGCCGCACCGAAAATAACAACCGTTTGCATACTTTCTCCTAGTTTGAACAGGTGATTAGTGTCTATTGATTCTGGAAGAAATACCAGTGACCCCATCATACAAATCCGGTAGAACTATGAATATGGAAAAAGTCATGGTTGGGAAACCATTTTGTCCTGATTTCTGAACCGAATAGGGCAAAGCTTCAAACGCCAATGAACCATATGAATTAAGTGGCTGGCACCAATAAAACAAAAATAGATTAAACATCCATAGGAGAAAGTATGAGAGAAAGAGTAAGAATGCAGTTGCTGGTATTTATCACCTTAATAGTGATGGGGCATGCTGCATTAGCTGAATCGCAAAAAGAGAGAAACAACCTGAACGGTTTTTGGGTGGAAACCTCTGGCAGAGGGGTATTGACGATTGACGGTGATATAGCGACTTTTTCTTCAAAGGGTGATTTGCAGGCTTCGGATCGATATCAGGTCGAGCAGAACGGCAATAAAGTGACACTGATGCCAGGTAAAAACAGTGTCACATTTCATAAAACAATGACTACCACCATTGACTGGAATAAGCCTGTGCTGAGCCTTAAACACAATCGTTATACATTCGTACCGGCACCAGAAATAAAAGCTGCTGAGCTGGACGGTTACTGGGCTGAAAAAAGCAAAACAGGCAATACGTTGGAAATACGGGCGATGGAGTACAAAGATCAGGCGAGTCGCTATGATTTCTATTGGTGGAAGGTGAATAACGGCTATGCGAGTTTTCAACAAGGTGTGGATGAAGATGTACCACTCAAAATCGTCAATGGTTTTGTTTTTACTAACCCCAACTTGTCTGATGCCTATCGTCATTACGCCATAAAACGTGAAGGTAACACCATTTATTATGTCGATAGTAATGGTGCAACCTGGTCAGAAACTAAAACCAAGACGCTCAAACAATATCAACCACCCAAAGGTTATAGAGATATGACGGCCATCGTCGAGCAATATCAGTGATCTTCCTTCATCATGAATAACGCTTAATATTAAGGGGCTAAAGTGATGGCCCTTTTTTATTTCCCGTGGTGATAGTTTTATCCAGGTTAGTGACGTCTTTCACATTTGCAGATAAGGTAGAGCGACTTCATCATTTTCATAGCAATAAGGATGCGTATGCAGAGATTACTGACTTGGTTTGGACGACGAGAACTCGCATTTTGGATTGTGCTGCTGTTGCTGTCAGGCTCTATGTGGTTATTCATGGAAGTGGCCGACGAAGTCATGGAAGGTGAGACTCAAGCGATTGATGAAAGGATTTTGTTGTCTTTACGTCATGCTGATAACCCTGAAGAACTGTTGGGCCCACCCTGGTTAGAACAAGTCGGGCATGACATCACCGCGCTTGGTGGCAATACCGTGCTGACATTGCTCAGCGTTTGGGTGATGATTTTCTTATTACTGATTCATAAACGTAAATTAGCCTTGGTCGTGCTATTGGCCACCGGCGGCGCATTACTTGCCAGCTTTATGTTGAAGAGTGGCTTTGACAGGGCAAGACCGGATTTAGTGACACACGCCACCATGGTTTACACATCAAGCTTTCCCAGCGGGCACTCTATGTTATCAGCCAGTACTTACCTGACACTGGGGGCTTTGCTGGCACAGTTTCAAACCAGCTGGCAGGTGAAAATACTCATTATTTGTACATCTATTCTGCTAACAGTATTGGTCGGTATCAGCCGTGTTTATCTGGGCGTGCATTGGCCGACAGATGTTGTCGCTGGTTGGACGGTAGGTTCTGCTTGGGCCCTTATGTGTTGGTATCTGTCTCGTCAGTTTGTGCATGAAAAAATCGACACGGTGTCGAATGAGTAATCAGCTTTGAGTCACTCAACGACATATCAAATTCTGGCACGGATGGGCTATGCTGCCAGAGGGCTTATCTATGTCACTATCGGCGTGTTGGCTTTTCTCTCTACGCTAGGATTGGGAGGAGAAGAGGCGAGTAGCAAAGGTGCCATTCTCAATCTCAAAGAGCAGCCTTTTGGTCAAACGCTGTTAGTCATCCTGATTATTGGTTTGCTTGGCTACATTATTTGGCGCTTTACTCAAGGCATCAAAGATGCCGACGGGCATGGTCATTCGTTTAAAGGCTTGGTTGTGCGTGGTTCCTTAATCGTAAGTGCCATCACTCACAGTATTCTTTGTTACTGGACCATCAAATTATTGCTTCATAACACAGAGGACTCTTCTGGCGATTCGGCATCTTCCAGCCTCTCGGCCTATCTGGGATCAGACATCACGGCTTTCGTCGTTGGTATTATTGGCTTCATATTAGTTGGTGTGGGTGTTGCTCACTTGTTTAAAGGCTATAAAGCTCGATTTGAGCAATATATGGCCATACCTCAAGCACATTATCACTGGATGAAGAAAGTTTGTCAGTTTGGGCTGATATCGAGAGGCATCGTCTGGTGCATTATTGGTTGGGTCGTGCTGCGTTCCGCTTTTATTTCTGGCACCAGTGAAAATAAAGGGATCAGTGACGCGTTGGAATGGTTACAGACAACACCTTTTGGCAGTTGGCTCACCATGACGGTGGCTGTAGGTTTAATAGCTTTTGGTCTTTATAGCTTTCTGGAAGCGGTATATCGCCGTGTTGAGCATTAGGCGATCACATACAGGGAATAATATATGCAGCACGCCTTGATACTGATTAACCCTCACAGCCGTAACGGCAGTGAAGATGCTTTGCAAGAAGCCATAGAAACACTAAAGTCTGGCGGGTTTGAGGTTTCAGTGAAAGAAACCGAAAGCGAAGATCACTTAGTCACACTCATTGAAAATTATGAAGATGAGGATGGTGTGATTATCCTCGCTGGTGGTGATGGCACTATCAGCACGGGGCTGGAAGCCATACATAAATATCAACGCACCATGGCGATATTCCCGCTGGGCACAGCCAATGATCTGGCGCGATCGCTGGGTGT
>NZ_DIAC01000021.1:0-1925 GCF_002414625.1 Methylophaga sp. UBA5088
CAACCATTAAATCCGTATACCCTAAAAAATCAGCCTAAGAATTACAGGACATTAGCCTTATTCAAAAACTTGCTTCAAACCAAATTATTCTCTATATTTTCTCTTCTCATTATATTCTCACACTGTTAAATCTAATCTGACTGTTACAAATGATTAGGAGGAGAAAGCTGATGCACACACCACAACAGGGTTTTAGGTTACTAAGCACTCTATGAGCTCAAACGCATCATCCCATCATTGGCCCAGAATGATTGCGCTGGTTGATATGAATTGCTTCTTTGCTCAGATAGAACAGCAAGACTATCCATACTGGCGAAATAAACCTGTGGGCGTCACCAATGGCAAACTTGGCAGTACCATCATCACAGCGTCGTACGAGGCCAGAAGTTATGGTGTGAAAACCGGTATGCGCCTTAAAGAGGCAAGAGAGCTGTGTCCCAATATTATCCAAGCGCCAAGCAGACCGTATCGTTATGCGGCTGTCTCTACTGAGATTATGGACGCACTATTTAGTATTACACCGACTGTGGAGGTTTATTCCGTCGACGAGGCCTTTTTGGATTTGACCGGTTGTCAGTATCTCTATAAATCACCCGAACATATTGGTTTTCTCATTAAAGACACGATAAGCCAGGTATCAGGACTCACCTGTAGTGTCGGCATTAGCGGTGATAAAACGACAGCCAAATTTGCTGCAAAACTCAATAAGCCGGATGGCTTGACCATTATTGCCCCTTGGGAAGCTGAAGCGCGTCTAAGCAAAGAAGACGTGACAGAGCTGAGTGGTATCAATAAAGGTATTGCGAGATTCTTAGGTAAGTACGGCATCACACAATGTGGGGATATGAAAAAAGTCCCCATGAGCCTCATTGCAAAACGTTTCGGTAACCCAGGAAGACGGATATGGCTCATGGCTCAAGGGCGTGATCCAGAACCTGTTATCACCACAGTAAAAGAACCCAAATCAGTTGGTCATGGCAAAGTGATGCCGCCCGGTACCCGTGACATGAATACAATACTGACTTTCTTTCAGCATATGTCTGAAAAGGTGGGCGCTCGATTGCGTAAACATCACTTTCTAAGCGATACCTTCTTTATCGGTTTAAAGACGCCTTTTGGCTGGCTAGGAACAAAACAAAAAATAGATAACGCCACGGATGATGGCGCACTGATATATGACCTGTGTAAGCAATTTATTAAGAGTCGCTATAGCGGTGAAGAATGTGGTCAGGTTCAAGTCACGGCTTTGAATCCCACCCATCATAAACAGCAGGATATGTTTGTTGATGAGTCACACAAACAAAAGCGTGAGGCGCTTAATACGGCTATTGATAAAATTAATGAGCGTTACGGTGAGTTTACTGTCGCTCCAACACGCGTCATTGGGCGTAGCGAAATGCCCAATGTGATTGCCCCAGCATGGAAACCGACAGGTCATAGGAAAACCATTTAATGTGTGGCGGCGTTTATTTCCAGCATGGTGAAGATGTGCTGCGAATTTTTTATCCTAATCCTAAAGCTGTTTTGCCTGTATTAACATCAGAAGGCGGTATTAAGCTTATTGCGTGGGGAAGACGGCAAAAACAACCTGGTAACTTACCAATGACAGGCTGGGCGCGACTCGATTCTATTTATGCCGGCAGATGGGATAAATATTTTCCGACACCGGTAAAAATCCCTGTTTTAAGTTTTATGGAAAAAGACCTTGAAGGTATCAGCCACTGGTATGACCTGCAAAAAGGACAATACATTCAGGGCTTGCTTGCAAAAGAAGGTAACGAGCGTCGTGTGTATGTGGTGACAATTGAACCCGAACTAGAAGATGCACAAATACATAGCCGCTGGCCAAGAGTGGTTCAAAAAGGAGAAAAATCACGACACTTCATTACATAGCTGACTCTATCCATTTCGCTCATTCATACTCA
>NZ_DIAC01000021.1:2006-2513 GCF_002414625.1 Methylophaga sp. UBA5088
TTCATACTCAAAAAAACAAAAGAAACATGTTCCAAACTCAAAAATCACTTTACACCCCAACAACGCTACTCGAAACGATAATTGTCATTCTGCTTGTCACAGCTTCAACAGCTACCAGTGCTGAGCCAACAGACTCCTTTAACAAAGCCAAAAAGCTATTGGAGAACAATGTCTACTATGACCACCGCGTCACGCTATATTGTGGCGCTGCGTTTGATGAAAAAAAGAATGTGACTTTGCCCAAATCTTTTGTCACCAGTAAACATAAAAAACGGGCTAAAAGTATCGAGTGGGAGCATGTGGTCCCGGCTGAAAACTTTGGTAGAACATTTAAAGAATGGCGTGAAGGACATCCATTGTGTGTCGACTCTAAAGGGAAATCATTTAAAGGGAGAAACTGTGCCAGCAAAGTGATTTATATAATCTCTACCCAGCGATAGGTGCCGTTAATGCTGGCAGGAGTAATCACAATTTCACCATGCTGCCTCAGGCAAAATCCAGCTTTGG
>NZ_DIAC01000021.1:2607-3814 GCF_002414625.1 Methylophaga sp. UBA5088
CCTCAGGCAAAATCCAGCTTTGGTAGCTGTGCCCTGAAAATTGATAACCGAAAAGTTGAACCACCCGAAGCGGCCAAAGGTGTCATAGCGAGGACTTATCTGTACATAGAACAGCGTTATAAACGTTATAAGATGAGTAAACAGCAGCGAAAGTTAATGGAAGTCTGGAATAAACAATATCCCGTTACTGAATGGGAGTGCAAACGAGCTGAACGTATTCATCATATTCAAGGAAATATAAATATCTTAGTTAACAAGCAATGCCTGAAATAATCTGACTCTTTATCACAGATTAGATAATTTTAAATTTGGGAGCAGGCATCGGTTAGCCTAATACTTTTCACTATACGCTCAAATATGGAGTTACTCATTGCAGGAGATTAATGATGAATAATGATTCAAAAAACTATGAACTTAATGACGGACATATTTTAGAGGCTGCTGATAGACTGCATGTCGCTTGTGTATATATTGACGAATTTTTGATGAAACACCCGCTTATAAATTCAGTTCCAGAGTTTCAAAACGAAATCGACAAGACCATTATTATTTTGTCGGATTTGTATCAAAAAATTTCTGGGTTTGATGAAGCTGAAGAGCTGACAGAAAAATATAAAATAAAGTGACTGAGTTTGAGAAAGAGTTTGAGTTTATTCGGGAGATGATTTTAATCAGCATGTAACGAGTACTCACGGTTCTTAATTTCAGGCAAAGTATAGTACAGTCGCACAAATGCAATTATCCATAGGCGAAATTAAGGAAGTCTCTGGAGTCAAAGAATATGGTTATCCCTGAGGTCTTTCTATCTACATGATATGAGAGACGGTATTAAGAGTAGTGACATGTTTTCACTGTTGCAAATGATTAATAGTTAATATATTTTTTAGTTTGAACATGGAAACAGACTTGAAAATCTTAGGAGAAATGAAACATGGCTGGTAAGTTCGAACTTTATAAAGATAATGCTGGTGAGTACCGGTTTCGTTTGTTAGCAGGCAACGGACAAAATATTCTGGCAAGCGAGGGATACACCTCTAAATCTTCTTGTGAAAATGGCATTGACTCTGTTAAAAATAATGCACCACTTGATGAGCGTTATGAAAGAAAAGAGACTTCTTCTGGTAAGTTTATGTTTAACCTAAAGGCTGCTAATCATCAGGTTATTGGAACAAGTCAATCTTATACATCAGCGGCATCTAGAGATAAA
>NZ_DIAC01000021.1:3926-13122 GCF_002414625.1 Methylophaga sp. UBA5088
GAGATAACGGTATTGAGTCAGTTAAGACGAATGCCCCTGATGCCCAAATTGATGATCAAACTTGAATGTTCTTCTCGTATAGAGTGCTGATAATTTCAATTACTGGTTACACAGGAAATTTAAATGAGAGCGTTGCTGAATATCTAATAAAATATACTTACCTCTAAGTAACTAAAACTGGAAATTGGTGGGGAGATATTTGCTCATTGATATGAGTTAATCTCTAGTGGACTGGAAGTGATGCTAGCATTTGTGCGAAGCTGGTTTATTCTAGTTGAAAAGCAGTAATTCACCTCCTTGCTCTGCTACAATCATTCAGAATAAAGTTGCATGAGCAGTCAGGATGACTAAACCACAAACCATTCAAATCTTTCTTCCTTTCGGAAATCCGCAGGGGACACGCGTTGCAGAGATAACGACGCGAACAGTGAGAGTCTTTGATATTCCTCGAAAGCTCTTACCTGAATTTCTCAACATGCCAGAATCATCTCAAGTGGGTTTGTACTTCTTGTTTAGTGAAGTAGATAACGAAGAAAACATCTCTTGTTACGTAGGGCAGAGCGGTGAAGTAGGTAAAAGACTCCAGCAACATCACCAAAAGAAAGATTTCTGGCATCGTGCCATTGTCGCGGTCTCCCTCACTAATACCATCACTGATACGCACGCCAAGTACCTGGAATGGGCGTCGATTAAATTGGGACAAGCCTCTGGCCGTTTCCAACTGGAAAATGGCAACTCTGGGTCCAAACCGCATACTCCAGCTCCGCTTGAAGCTGATTGTGTAGAAATTCTTGAAACCATTCGGGTGTTGATGAGTACGCTTGGCTACCCCGTACTGGAACCTTTACCCAGCCATACCAAAGAAATTCAAAGTACGATTTACTTATGTACTGCACGAGGTGCAAATGCCCGTGGCATACTCAGCTCTGAAGGCTTTACAGTATTGAAAGGTTCAACCTGTGCCATGAAGCCAACAGCCAAAGCAACTCCACAAAGTATAAAAACTCGGCGCCAGAAACTGATTGATAGTGGCGTATTGATTATGAGTAGTGATACGTTAGTTTTCGCTAAAGATCATTTATTTCAATCACCAAGTGGCGCGTCCTGTAGTGTCATATACAGGACATCCAATGGTTGGAGAGACTGGAGAACAGCTGAAGGCGTAGACTTGGCGACCAGTGAAGAAAAAAACATTATTCAATCTAACTAAAGATAACAACCTAAATGGCAGAAAAAAAAGCGGCAAAGAAAACCAAATCATTTGAACAAACCCTATGGGAGAGTGCCGACAAGCTACGTGGGACGGTAGCGTCGTCTGAGTATAAGCACATCGTACTCAGCCTTATCTTCCTGAAGTTTGTTAGCGATAAGTTTGAAGCACGTAAGCAGGAACTGATTGATGAAGGCCAGGGCGACTTTGTTGAAATGGTCGAGTTCTACACCATGAAGAACGTGTTCTTCCTGTCTGAAGAGTCACGCTGGTCAACCATTATTCGTGAAGCCAAGCAGGAAGATATTGCCCTGCGTATCGATACCGCACTGCATACCATTGAGAAGACCAACAAAAGCCTGCGTGGTGCATTGCCCGATAACTACTTCTCACGTCAGGGCTTGGAGCCACGCAATCTCGCCTCTCTTATCGACACCATTAACAACATCGATACCACGGCAGACCGTGAAGAAGATGTGGTTGGACGTGTTTATGAATACTTCCTCGGTAACTTCGCTGCATCAGAAGGTCAACGCGGTGGCGAGTTCTACACGCCCAAGTGTGTGGTTAACCTGATTGCAGAAATGATTGAGCCATACAGAGGCAAAATCTACGACCCCTGCTGTGGTTCAGGCGGTATGTTTGTGCAGTCGATTAAATTTATCGAAAGTCACGAAGGCAACAAAAAAGACATCTCCATCTATGGTCAGGAGCAAACCAGCACCACCTACAAACTAGCCAAGATGAATCTCGCCATTCGCGGTATTGCTGCCAACTTTGGTGATGTACCGGCAGATACCTTCTTTAAAGATCAGCACCCTGATTTAAAAGCCGACTTCATCATGGCGAATCCCCCGTTTAACCTTAAAGGTTGGCGTGGTGCAGATGAACTGGTCGATGACCCACGCTGGGGAGGGTACGACGTACCACCAACAGGCAATGCTAACTATGCGTGGATTTTACACATGGTCAGCAAACTGTCAGAAAACGGTATCGCCGGTTTTGTCTTAGCCAATGGTTCGATGAGTACCAACACCAAAGGCGAAGGCGAAATCCGCAAGAAGCTGATTGAAAACGATCTGGTGGACTGCATGATTGCCTTGCCAGGGCAATTGTTCTACACCACACAGATTCCGGTGTGTTTATGGTTTATTACCAAAAACAAAAAAGCTCAGCAGTTTGATGATGAGCGTAAAGCCTTCCGTGACCGCAGCGGTGAGACGTTGTTTATCGATGCCCGCAATATGGGTACGCTGATCGACCGTACCCATAAAGAACTCACCAGCGATGATTTGGCAGAAATCACCCGCACCTACCATGCATGGCGTGGTGAACCAAAAGACGGCACCTATGAAGACCAAGCCGGGTTCTGCAAATCTGCCTCATTAGATGAAATTAAAGCCAATGATTACGTACTGACGCCGGGACGTTATGTCGGTGCAGCTGAACTGGAAGATGATGGTGTGCCGTTTGAAGAGAAAATGGCAGAACTCACCCAAACTCTTTATCAGCAAATGGCTGAGTCTGAAAAGCTGGATATAATGATTAAGGAAAATCTGGAAGGGTTGGGTTATGAAAAGTAGCTGGAAACCTGTCCAGCTTGGTGATCTTGTTGACATTCAAACTGGCTTTCCTTTTAAAAGCTCTGAATATACAACCGACGATGATGCGATACCTCTTCTTCGAGGTGATAACGTGGTACAGGGAACCTTTCGCTGGGATGGAGTTAAGTATTGGCCAAAAAGCGCCTTGATTGAAAAACACAACAAATACTGGCTCGCAGAACACGATGTCATATTGGCGATGGATCGACCATGGATTGAAGCCGGTCTCAAGACCAGTCAAGTTTCCAAAAGCGACCTGCCTTGTCTGTTAGTTCAGCGAGTTGCCCGCCTCAGATCCAAAAAAGGGCTCGACCAGCATTATCTCAGGTACTTGGTGTCTTCGTATTGGTTTACTGAATATGTCAAACAAGTTCAAACGGGTACTGCTGTTCCTCACATCAGCCCAAAGCAAATAGCTGCTTTTGATTTCTTGCTCCCACCTGAAGGTGAACAAAAGGAAATTGGAAGGCTCCTGAAAAGTCTCGACGACAAAATCGAACTCAACCGCCAGATGAACGAAACGCTGGAGGCGATGGCGCAGGCGTTGTTTAAGAGCTGGTTTGTGGATTTTGATCCGGTGATCGATAACGCACTGGCGGCCGGTAACGAGATTCCAGAACCCCTGCAAGCCCGCGCTGAAAAACGCCAAGCCTTGGGTGACCAGCGCAAACCCTTACCCCCAGAGATACAGGCACTCTTCCCTGAGCGCTTTGTGTTTAACGATGAAATGGGTTGGATACCAGAGGGGTGGGAGCAAACTGCAATATCTGATGTTGCTCAGGTTATCAAAGGCAAATCTTATAAGAGTGCTGAACTCGCAGCATCTCAAACGGCATTAGTTACCTTAAAATCCTTCAATCGTGGAGGTGGTTACAGGTTGGATGGGTTAAAGGAATATACCGGAGCATACAAGCCAGAGCAGGAAGTCACTGCAGGTGACTTGGTAATTGCTTACACCGATGTCACACAAGCTGCAGATGTGATTGGTAAGCCAGCTATGGTTGTTAGCGATGAGAGATACGAACGTTTAGTAATTTCATTAGATGTTGCTGTGGTTCGCCCAGCTAAAGTTGAATACAAAACCTTCTTGTACGGGTTGTCGCAAACAGAGCAGTTTCAGCAGCATACTAAATCACACTCAACAGGCACTACAGTATTGCATCTAAGTAAGAATGCGGTCCCAAGCTATGAGTTTTCAGCTCCTGATCTTCGGTTGATTGAGGCTTTTGATAAACAAGTTGGCCCACTTTTTAGAACTATTGATCTGAATATTAGTAGGGTTCGAACACTCGTAAAGGCTCGTGACACACTTTTACCCAAACTCCTCTCTGGTGAACTCCGTATCGGTGAAGCTGAAAAACAGGTCGCAGAGGCAGTATGAGTCAATTCACCGAAGCCAAGTTAGAGCAAGCCATCATTGAGCTGATAGAGCAGCAGGGCTATCCCTATACGGCCGGTGAAACGCTGGTTCGCGATCCATCAGAAGTCTTGATTCGTGAGGATTTGGAAGGCTTCTTACGTGAACGTTATGCCAGTGAAGGCTTAACGGACGGTGAGCTGGAAACCATCATCCGCCGTTTGATCAACTTCAGTTCGGCAGATTTATATGATTCCAACCGTGCCATCCATAAGCTGGTGGCTGATGGTTTTGTGCTAAAACGTGATGACCATACGCAGAAAGATCTGTTTATCCAGTTGATTGATTATGAGGGCGGCAGCAATCGTTATCGCATCGTTAATCAGCTGGAAATTGAAGGCACGGAAAAACGCATCCCTGATGGCATTTTGTATATCAACGGTTTGCCGCTGGTGGTGTTTGAATTTAAGAGCGCCATCCGAGAGCAAGCCACACTGCACAATGCCTTTGAGCAGCTGACCATACGCTATGCCCGTGATATTCCTGAGCTAATGAAGTACAACGCCCTGTGCGTGATTTCGGATGGCGTGAACTCCAAGCTCGGTTCATTGTTTGCCCCTTATGAGTTCTTCTATAGCTGGCGCAAGGTTACGGGTAATGAGGCCATTGGTCAGGATGGTATTAATTCGCTGCATACGATGATTGAAGGCTTGTTTGAGCAGCAGCGTTTGCTGGATGTGATTCGACACTTTGTGTTGTTCCCGGATGTCTCCAAACGGCAAGAGAAGATTGTCTGTCGTTATCCGCAGTTTTATGCCGCGACCAAGTTGTATCACAACATCATGGCGCATCGTAAACCGGAAGGGGATGGTAAAGGCGGTACTTATTTTGGTGCGACCGGCTGTGGCAAAAGTTACACCATGCTGTTCCTCACGCGTCTGTTGATGCGCAGTGTCAATTTTGAAAGCCCGACTATCGTGTTGATTACTGACCGTACAGATCTAGACGATCAGCTTTCCAAGCAGTTTACTAATGCCAAGGGCTATATTGGCGATCAAACCGTCATCAGTGTCGAAAGCCGGGCACAGTTACGCGAGTTATTAAAAGGCCGCACCAGTGGCGGTGTATTCCTGACCACGATTCATAAGTTCACTGAAGATACCGAGTTACTGACTGACCGGAATAATGTGATCTGCATTTCCGATGAGGCCCATCGTAGC
Source organism: Methylophaga sp. UBA5088 (assembly GCF_002414625.1). Classification (NCBI taxonomy): domain Bacteria; kingdom Pseudomonadati; phylum Pseudomonadota; class Gammaproteobacteria; order Thiotrichales; family Piscirickettsiaceae; genus Methylophaga; species Methylophaga sp. UBA5088. Next base: position 9,318 of record NZ_DIAC01000021.1, read on the forward strand.
CAGGTGAATCTGGATCAAAAAGTGCGGGTGACAGAGAAAGGTGTGAAACGCACCTTTGGCTTTGCCAAATATCTGCATGACTCGTTACCCAATGCCACCTATGTGGGCTTCACCGGTACACCGGTTGACGCCACGCTGGATGTGTTTGGTCAGGTGGTGGATAGCTACACTATGACCGAATCCGTGCAGGATGAGATCACCGTTCGTATTGTTTACGAAGGTCGGGCAGCCAAGGTCACATTGGATAACGCCAAGCTGCAACAGATTGAGGACTACTACAAAGACGTTGCCGAAGAAGGCGCGAATGAATACCAGATTGAGGAAAGCAAACGCTCGATGCTGAGCCTGAACTCGATTCTGGGGGATAAAGACCGTATTCGTGCATTGGCTGAGGACTTTGTTCAGCATTATGAAAACCGCCTGGAGGAAGGCGGCACAGTGATGGGTAAGGCGATGTTTGTCAGTAGTTCGCGCATGATTGCCTATGCATTGTGGAAAGAACTCAAACAGCTTCGCCCTGAGTGGTTTGAAGTGAAAGAAACGGATGGTTCAAAAGCGCTAACTGAGCAGCAGCTGAAAGACATTAAACCGTCTGAACGCGTGAAGATGGTGTTAACCCGTGGCAAGGATGACCCCAAGGAGCTATGGGACTTGCTGGGCACCAAGGACTATCGAAAAGAACTGGATCGTCAGTTCAAGAACCCACACTCCAATTTCAAAATCGCCATTGTGGTGGATATGTGGCTCACCGGCTTTGATGTGCCATTCCTCGATACCATCTATATCGATAAACCAATTCAGCGCCATAACGTGATTCAGACCATTTCTCGGGTGAACCGTAAGTTTGAAGGTAAGGAAAAGGGCTTGGTGGTGGATTACATCGGCATTAAGAGCCAGCTGAATAAAGCCTTGGCCCATTACTCCAAAACCGATGAGACCAATTTTGAGGATATTCAGACCTCAGTTATTACGGTGAAAGACCACTTGGATCTACTGAACAAGATGTTCCATAAGTTTGATGCATCTCCGTATTTCACTGGAGAAGCACTAAAACAGCTTGAATGCCTCAATATGGCAGCAGAGTACGCCATGATGACCGACAAGCAGGAAAAGCGCTTTATGGGGCTGGTGAAGCGTCTGAAAGCGGCTTATGACATCTGTTCAGGCAGTGAGAAGCTCAGCCAGGATAATCGAGACCAGTCACACTTCTATTTTGCCGTGCGTTCCATTGTGTTCAAACTCACAAAGGGCTCAGCCCCCGACACTGCCCAGATGAATGCCAAGGTAAGGCAGATGATTGAAGAGGCCATCAAGTCAGATGGCGTGGAAGAAATCTTTAAGTTGGGCGAGGGCACAGGTGAGATCGATATTTTCGATGATGACTATCTCGCAAAGATTGAGAAGATCAAACTGCCCAACACCAAAATTAAATTACTACAACAGCTGTTAGCTAAAGCGATCGGGCAATACCAGAAAACCAACCGTGCCCAAGCCATTGAGTTCAGTAAACGCTTCCAGGCACTGGTCGAGAAATACAACGAACGTAAAGAAGAGGATGTGCTGGTCAGTAACGTGCTTGAAGACTTCTCAGAAGAGATCATCAAGTTGTTTGAGGAACTGAAGATTGAGATTCATTCTTTTGTCGATATGGGTATTAATCTCGAAGAGAAGGCTTTCTACGACATTCTTAAAACGCTGATGAAGAAGTACGACTTCAGTTATCCCGATGACAAACTTTTAGAGTTGGCCAAAGCTGTAAAAATCGTCGTTGATGACAAGGCCAAGTACACCGACTGGAGTCAACGCGATGATGTGAAGGCAGAATTGAAGGTTGATCTGATTTTGCTTTTGCACAAGTTTGGCTATCCGCCGGTAGATCATGATGAGGTCTACAAAGAGATATTTACGCAAGCTGAGAATTTTAAGAAGAATGCTACTCAATAAAGAAGTACGCTAAAAAATTGTGATGACTAAATCGCCACTAATTTACTAAACAACTTTTTTGACCATTTTTCAATCTTACATTTGTACTGCAAACTTTGAAAATCACAGGTATCAAATGATTATTATTAGATATTTACTGCTTTTTCGCTCTGCTTAAAACCTGCTCCAATACAATTTCTAGCTCTAAATCCCTTCTCATCCACCGGCGTGAAGGCACAAATATTCTCTATTCAAAAATAATAGCCCACACTCATGGATAAATGACTTTGAGCTGGGTCTTGGATACTGGCTTATTGCATTTGTGATGAGCATACACTCAAGGTCTAAAACTAGTGTTATTTCACTCATTCGAGTTTCCTAAACACACATCTATGAATAATTTCATACCTGAGGTGACATAGATGTCTAAAGCCCACCCATGGGATCAGTTTGCGCAAATCTTCGTGATTTGAAAAAACGCACTAAATTAAATTTTTGTAATTTTTTTATCAAAACAATAATTTACAATTTCGCCGATTTTGTATCTAGATAACATTATGAAATTAAATAGAAATCTCTAAAAAACTGTGCGACAACAGGTATGTGTTTTTGGGGGGGGGGGCGCATGATTGTGAAAGTTTCACCGGGGCAGGTAACAATGAGTGACTGGAATATTGTGATAGTTCAGTACAAAGGGGACGAGATCGAAAAATTTCTTGGCTACTGCTATGAACGCCAAAATATCAGGTTTAGTTCAAAGGTTATTACGTATGGCCCAAAGTCGAATACGGGGAAAACATTATCTAGCTCAGAATATTTCTTTCTGGTTCGCCCTGGGCTCCTACACCTTCGGCGCAACTCTATTTAGTACATTTCAGTATGAATAAAGGTATTCCAGTTCGACTTAAATATTAGGTGAAAGTGATGCATTGGCAACTAGCAGAAAAAATTTATAAACGGTGTCCGACCATTTATCGAGGCAGAAACTTAGGACCTGATCAGAACTTAATGTGCTTCGGATTTGAATGCGGTTCTGGTTGGTATGAGCTGATCTTAGATCTATCAATACAACTAGAAAAAATAACAGAAAAATTACGTGCAGATGGAATGGATCCTGACTACCTGCCCATGGTTATGCAAGTGAAAGAAAAATATGGCGGATTAAGTTTCTCCCTTACCTACTATACAGACGAAATGAACGTGTTAATTGATAAGGCCGAGGAAGACTCTTTAACAACCTGTGAAGAGTGTGGTGCTGAAGGAAAACTAATGAGCGTGTATGGGCGGTTTCAAATGACCTGTTGTGAGGAGCACCTACCTTCAATAGTGTCGCATAGTGAAACTAGTGATGTGTAACCCATAAACACTAGAAAGAATACATTGTCAGGTTTGTCTAGTTACCAACTGGATAAATTCATCATTTTAATTGGAGATAAGTATGATTATGCCATTGGCACCAGCTCAAGTAACCATGTCTGAATGGAATATCATTGTGATTATTAAAGATGGAAAAAAGATAGAAAAGTTTCTTGGGTATTCCCTACATGACAATACTTATAGAATCAGCAGTCAGGTACTAGAGTATGACGCTGAAAACAAAAGAGGCTTCACTGAATCTGGCTCAGTTTATGAATTCATCGATGCACCTGGAGAGTTACACCCGGAGGCCCAAGAGATCTTTGACAAACTCAACGCCTGGGAAATGGTTAGCGTTTCTCTAAAGTTTGAAATAGAGCAACCATAATAGCTGAATGATCCGAGTGCACATGAATTATGGTTTACTCCTATCTAGAGGAGTAAACCATAGCTATCAAGTACAGTTTCATACTAGAGAACTGTATTGTGAATAATACTAATTATGTAGTGGTCAACTAATTCCGGA
>NZ_DIAC01000124.1:0-9014 GCF_002414625.1 Methylophaga sp. UBA5088
CTGTGACTCGAGTAGCTGACATAATTGCTCAAGTACCACTTTCCCCTGTTCATCCAAGCCAAGCGCTTCTCGCCAATCCCCCCATAAAGGCTCAGGTCCAAAGGCACTCTCAAAATTCCATTTTTTACGTTCAAAGCCATCCGGCAGTGTCCAGTTTTTCGCATGTTGATGAAGTTTTGCTGAGGTGGCACCGAGTAATTCAAACCCTGCGACTAAAGATTCATCCTCATTTGGTTGATCCCCAGGAAGAAACTCAAAGGCCACCACGTACCTAGCTGCCCCCTCATCGTCAAATTCTGCCACTAAACTGCCATCTGTCATTGTTAATGGCTCGGGTGTATTCAAGACTTGCTGATGACGTAGTGATTGAATCCACATCAGTTCAGACAGGATCTCTTTTTTAGAATGATAATTAGGTCTGTGAACGCGAATAATGAAACGCTGATTTCGTGCCTCATCTTGAATCAGAAATGTGGCGTTTTCAGACACAGTCAGTAAGGAAATGTTGGCCTTTTCTGAGACATCCCACATTGGAAGCAAGCCTTTCACACCGCGTGTTAGGCGTTGAACAAACTGGGAATTATATAAACCTGCCATAAAGATAACCTCTGTAACTGTGTCAATTAGCCACATTTATAACTTCATTTTTACTGACTTGCAATATTTTTGTTGCAAAGTAACAGATTTGTGTTAAAAATACAGTCACACCATTATTCACTAACTCTCGGGAGAATTGCGCATGCTCACTTCTATTAAAAATAAATCTGTCATCGTTACAGGTGGCTCAAAAGGCATTGGCAAAGGCATTGCCAGTGTATTTGCGAAACAAGGGGCCAAAGTGATGATTGCCGCTCGTGGAGAAGAGGCGGCTAAGCAGACTGTTGATGAAATCAATACCCACGGTGGTACTGCAGATTACTATTTATGCGACGTATCCAGTTGGGAACAAGTTCAGGCTTTAGTGAAATACACGGAAGACACGTTTGGTAGTGTCGATATTCTCTGTGCCAATGCCGGTACGTTCCCACAGAAAAAAATCATCGACTTAACACCTGAAGACTGGGATGAGATTATGTCAGCCAATCTTAAGAGTACTTTTCTATGTGTCAAAGCGTGTATCCCTCAATTTGAGAAACAAGGCAAAGGTCGCGTTGTGGTGACCTCTTCTATCACTGGCCCAATCACAGGCTATCCTGGCTGGTCGCACTACGGAGCAACTAAGGCTGGTCAGTTAGGTTTTATGAAAACAGCCGCGATGGAACTGGCTCGTTATAACACCACCATTAATGCCGTGATGCCCGGTAATATTTACACTGAGGGCTTAGCTGATTTAGGTGAAGAATATCTCAATAGTATGGCGGCTGCGATACCGTTAAAACGCTTGGGTGCCGTCGAGGATATTGCCAATGCGGCTTTATTCTTTGCTGCTGATGAAGCGGCTTATATCACTGGACAGCAGATCGTGGTTGATGGTGGTCAGACATTACCTGAGTGTATGGAAGCCGTCGATGAGATCTAGTCAGCCATAACACTCCCCGTTCACATACAAAAAAGGCACTGTATTAACAGTGCCTTTTTTTATTATCGAAGTTTTGTTTAAGCCACCGAGGAGCGGACAACGTCACCCGCTTCATTTGCACTCGCTATCATTTTAATCGCAATGAATTTCGAGGTCGGTGTAAAGGTTTTATCGCCATAACTTTCCAGTGGGACTAATGGGTTAGTTTCTGGATAGTATGCAGCAGCCTGCCCTTGAGGGATGTCATAACTTAACAAGGTGAAGTTGGATACTTTTCGTTCTTTACCATCTTCCCACACGGTAATCATATCTACTTTCTGCCCGTGTTCCAGGCCAAGGCGTTTGATATCAGCTTCGTTAGCAAAAACGACATCACGCATGCCATACACACCTCGATAACGATCGTTCATGCTGTAAACCGTCGTGTTGTATTGATCATGAGAACGCATGGTTTGCAAAATCAGATCGGGAGACTGCCCGTTCTTGGTAACCTGGTCCTGAAGCAATGTCTTAGGTAAAGGATTCGCAATAAAGTTAGCTTTACCTGTATTGGTGTTCCATTGATACTCTGCTGCTGGGTTACCCAAATAAAAGCCACCAGGATTCTGTATTTTCTTACTGAAATTATCAAAGCCTGGAATAACATCTGCAATCAGATCACGAATGCGGTCATAGTCTTCTACCAACCATTCCCAATCCACCGGTTTATTACCTAGGGTCGCTTTAGCAATGCCAGCAATAATCGAGGCTTCAGAGCGTAATAAAGGTGAGAAAGGTTTTAGCTGACCATAAGAGATATGAACCATGCTGAAAGTATCTTCGACGGTTACACCTTGAAGGCCTGCTTTCTGGAAATCTTTTTCAGTACGACCCAGACACGGTAAAATCAGTGCCTCTTTACCGGTAACAAGGTGACTACGGTTCAGTTTTGTTGAAATCTGCACAGTCAAATCACAGTTACGCATAGCTTTATGTGAACGCTCGGTATCCGGTGTGGCCTGAACAAAGTTACCACCTAGCCCAAAGAAGACTTTCGCTTGACCTTTTTCCATCGCATCAATGGCTTGAACCGTGGTATGTCCATGTTCACGAGGCACTTTAAAATCAAAGCGCTGTTCAATGGCATCCAGTAACCATTCTGGTGGCTGCTCATCAATACCCATGGTGCGGTCACCCTGCACATTACTGTGACCACGCACAGGTGATAAACCTGCGCCAGGACGGCCAATATTGCCACGCAATAATTGCAGGTTCACAATTTCCTGAACAGTCGGCACAGAATGAAGATGCTGGGTTACACCCATCGCCCAGCACATAATGACACGGTCAGCTTTACAATAAATCTTAGCCGCCATTTCGATTTCAGCCAGACTCAGGCCTGATTGTGATTCAATCAAATCCCAAGGCGTATTATCGATTTCGGCGAAGTAGTCATCCATACCATGCGTCTGTTGCTGAATAAATGCATGGTCTAATACCGCCGGTTTACCTTTTTCTTGTGCTTCGCGATCCCATTGCAATAAGAACTTCGCCATACCGCGAATAGCGGCCATATCACCACCTAAAGCAGGTCTGAAATAAGCACTATTAGTTGGCTCAGACTCATTAGTGAGCATTTCCATCGGGCTTTGTGGATGCTGAAAACGTTCCAAACCACGTTCTTTAAGTGGATTAAAACACACGACATGTGCACCACGTTTCACTGCTTCACTCAGCGGTTCCAACATACGTGGGTGATTGGTACCTGGATTCTGACCAATGACAAAAATCGCATCCGCTTCAGCAAAGTCTTCAAAGGTAACAGTGCCTTTGCCCACACCCAGTGTTTCAGACATACCAATACCACTGGCTTCGTGGCACATATTGGAACAGTCTGGGAAATTATTGGTACCGAAGGCACGGACAAAAAGCTGGTATAGAAAAGCGGCTTCGTTACTGGCTCGACCAGAGGTATAAAATTCTGCTTGATCGGGTGAGTCAAGCTGGTTTAAGTGTTTGGCAACCGTATCAAACGCTTCTTGCCATGTGACGGTTTCGTAATGATCAGTGTCGGCGTTATAACGCATCGGATGAGTGATACGCCCCTGTGACTCTAGCCAAAAGTCACTTTCTTTTAACAACTCAGCGTTACTGTGCTTCGCAAAAAATGCCGGGGTGACTTTACGGCCTGTCGCTTCCCAGTTAACCGCTTTGGCACCATTTTCACAAAATTTAATCATGCCCTTTTCAGGCGTTTCTCCCCAGGCACACCCTGGACAATCAAGACCATGATCCTGATTCGTTTTCAGCATCGCACGGATATTGGAAATAGCATTTCTGCTACCCAGCCAGTTACGAGTAACACTGACAAGTGCACCCCAACCAGCAGCTGGACCATTGTAGGGCTTGTAATGACTCACTAGGACATCTCTCCGGACAAGATAATAAAAACAGCTAATAACCAAGCTCTAACACAAGCAAATGCTCGTATGCTAAGTTGCTTGTTGTCATAGCCGAATACGGTAAGTGAGATCAGAACGGCATGTTCTGCGTGATGAAACACGATTATAATTTAATCCTGTCATCCTTCTGATCATTGCGATCAACATTATTATAGTTGGCTTGGATACCTTGCATCAATACAGACGCCAATTTCAGGAAAAAATTCCCAGCACAACCACTGAGATTCTTCTTTAAAAACAGTGGAATAAATTATCTTAACATTAATTATCTTTATGTTAAGATAAAATTACATTCTGAATCGGATACACCCATGTCGGGAAAAAAATTTGATGAAGTCGACCTCATCATGGCTCAGTGGCAGCAGTTAGGTCTTCATACTGACTTGGATGCCATTAAAATTATCGGTCGTGTTTTACGTCTGGCGAAAACAATCGAACAGCAAGTCGGCGAACTTCACCGCGAATTTGCGCTCAAACCTGGCGAGTTTGATGTTCTTGCTACCTTGAAACGCGAAAATAAACGCTACCTGACACCTTCAGAGCTCTACCAAAGTATGTTGCTCACCTCAGGTGCGATGACAAGTCGTCTTGATAAGCTGGAAGAAAAAGCCCTTATACAGCGCCAACACTGTCAGCAGGACCGAAGAAAAGTACTGGTGAGCCTAACCCCTCATGGCAAGAAACTCATTAATAAAGTGTATCCGGCACACTTTTCATTGCTGGAAACATTATTAGCCTCTGTTTCAGGCAAAGATAAAACCTTATTGGCGAACTTACTTAAAACAACGCTTGCCTCTGTAGACTCACCAACAACTGAACAATCATGAACCAAACAGTATCACCAACAAAGGCACTGATTTTATTATTGGCAGCACTAACGGCGCTAACGCCTCTTGCTATCGATGCCTATTTGCCTGCGATCCCGCAAATGGCTTCGGATTTAGCCACCAGCATTCATGATACTGAAATATCATTGAGCCTCTATTTGGCAGGTTTTGCCATCGGCCAAATTTTTGGTGGACCGTTTTCTGATCATTTTGGACGTCGAGCAGCGACAGGGAGTGGTTTAAGCATTTTTTGTGTCGGCACACTTGGCATTATTTTCAGTCAGGATATTCACAGCGTTTGGCTGTTTCGGGTTATCCAGGCTATCGGCGGTGGTGTGGCTGTGGTGAATGCTGCCGCTGTTATTCGTGATTTAAGTCATGGCAAAGACAGTGCCCGACACTTGTCTAATATGGCGGTGATCATGATGCTCGCACCGTTATTGGCCCCGCTTATTGGCATGATCATTCTGCATCTCAGTGGTTGGCGGCTTATTTTTGTCTTTTTACTGGTCTATGGCTTGAGCATTGGTACAGCCTTGTTCTTGCGACTTCCTGAAACACGGAAAAAAGCCACCGAACGAACCAGTATGTTCAAACGCTACGCTATGGTACTTAGTCATCGATGTGCACTGGGATTTATCTTTTCTCAGTGTTTTGCCTTAGCGGGTATGTTTGCATTTATCACCGGCTCACCATCAGTTTACATGGGCTACTTTGATATCAGCGAGACCGTTTATCCATTTCTGTTTGGTTTGAATGTGATTGGCATGATGCTGGCGAACCGTCTCAATATTCGTTTATTACACTATTACAGACCACAATTTTTATTAAGCTTAGGACAAGCGGTACAAGTCCTGACCAGCCTGATTTTATTATCCTATGTCAGCCTGGCAACAGAACCCAACCTAGTGATTATGGTGATTTTATTAATTTTATTTATCGCTTCAATGGGCTTAATTGTCTCCAATGCAACCTCAAGCACGGTAGAGTTTTTTCCACAAAACAGCGCCACCGCGACAGCTTTACTGGGTTCCATTGGTTTTGCAGCCGGTGCATTAAGTGGCTCATTAGTGGGTTTACTCGGTGATGGTACACCATGGCCTATGGTGGTCATTATGTTTGCCTGTGCGCTCATAGGTCCTCTCGTCAGAACCATGCTGCAATACGGTCAGCCATCACCAACACATAACCATTCTTAACCCAGCGTTAACTGACAGCCGTTTATGCTTTTGCTAACGCTAGCTTAGTTATGCAGTAAATTAATCATCTCCGAGGTATACGTGAAGTCAGTTCGTAACAGACAATGCATCCTAATGACACTCTTGAATGCAGTATTGCTGCTGTCAGGCTGTGCATCTATGTCTGCCAGCCCTGATTACCAAACAAAGATACAACAAGAGCAAACTCTGCCCGCCTGGTCACAATCTGATGAGGCTGAGTCCGTTATATCATTGAACAGCCTGATTGCTTCAGCGCAACTTAATCAGTTGGTAGAAACAGCTATCCAACATAACCCCACCCTGCAACAAACCTGGTTAACACTGCGAATTCGTCAGACGCAATTGCAGCAAACCGATGCAGCTCGTCAACCACAAATCAGTGCTGCAGCAGGCGCAACGCGCAGCGAGAACGCTGATGATAATTTTACCAGTCGTATCGATATCAGCTGGCAAGCTGATTTATGGGGTAAGTTAAAAGCCAATAGCCAGGCAGCCACTCAGGACGTGAACGAGCAAGCCCTGCTCTATCAAGCAGCTCGTGATAGTTTAAGTGCAGAGGTCATGAAAGCCTGGCTAAACCTCACCGCAACGTCACATGCCATCACCATAGAAAAGCAGCGTTTGAATACCTTGGAACAAAATGAACGCTATATCTTACAACGTTACAGAAACGGTATTGGCACATTGGAAGATTTAGATAATGCCCGTAGCTCCAGTGCCCAATCAAGGGCCAACCTTGCTGCCTTTCAGGAAGATTATCGTCAGCAACAACGAGACTTAAAGACACTATTAGGACAGACCAACACTGCCGATATTGAGGCGCCAGCCAGCTATCCAGAAGTCAAACTGGCCTGGGCTGATTTACCCGAACAAACTTTAGCACGTCGCCCCGACTTACAGGCGGCCTACATCGCTATTGAAGCAGACCAGCTACGCACTGAAGTGGCCTATAAAGAACTTTTACCAAGCCTGGACATTGGTGCCGCTCTTGAAGATGCGGCCTCTTCTCCTCATCAGGCATTAATGGGGTCACCACTCTGGTCATTACTCGCTCAGTTGACAGCGCCTATTTACCAAGGTGGGCAATTACGTGCAGCAGCTAAGGAAGCCGAATTAAATGAGGCCTATAGCTATCAGCGTTATCGTGAAACCTTATTAACAGCCGTTAATGAAGTCGAGCAATATCTTAGTCTGGAGCAAAATCTGTTAACCCGCCAGCAGCACATTGCGGATGCATTAAAAAGTGCACAAAACAGCTTAGAGCAGTATCAGACAAGTTATCGAACGGGGTTGGTCGATATTCTGGATTTACTGACTGTACAGCAACAAACTTACAATCTGGAAGCCACTCTGGATAACCTTATTTATCAACGCCTGATTAACCGGATTAATCTTGGCTTAGCACTCGGCCTGAGAACCACACCATGAAGCGTCATTTCCCCAAAATCATTCTGTTCATCCTGGCTTGTGGCATTCTGTTTGTCACTGTTTTAGTGGTCAAACATCTGTCAGCAGCACAGGCCAATAGGCCAATGCCTGTGCAAAAAGAACCACTGCCCAGCCCCGATGTATCCGTGATGATGGCGACACCAGGCAGTTATGCATCAGCAGTGCGTGCTTTTGGTGCGGCCAGTCCGCACTTCAATATCACGCTTACAGCCCAGGTAAGCGGTCAGATTGATGATATATCCCAACAATTTGAAAGTGGTCGACGTTTAAAAAAAGGGACCTTGCTGGCCCAGCTTGAAAATAGTGATTATCAGGCCGCTGTGGAGAGTGCGCGGCAAGCCTTAAGCTCTGCCCAAGTCAGTTTATTAGAAGAACAACGTCAAGGTCTGCAAGCCTTGAGTGAGTGGCAATCTTCAGGACTTGAAGGAGAACCAGACTCAGACTTGGTGCTGCGTAAGCCACAACTGGCTGCCGCCAAAGCGGCGGTGAAAGAAGCCGAGGCCAATCTCAAGGCGGCTGAAAAGGATCTGGCTCAAACAACCATTAAAGCGCCCTTTGACGCACTTATTATTGAACGTTTAGTGTCCCCTGGCAGTTATGTTCAGACTGGCACTGAAGTCGCGACCTTATACAGTACCGATCACGTAGAAATCTCTGTGGCTTTATCTGCTCAAGAATGGAGCAATCTCCCCAGTTTGTCTGTGCTGAATAGTGGTAAATGGCCGGTCACGGTGACGAGTGTTGAGAATTCGTATTCCTGGCAAGGTTATGTACTTAGAGCGGAACAAAGTCTTAATCAGGAAACTCGTCAACGCAGTTTGATCATTGCCGTCGATAAACCTTTAGATATTGAACCAGCCTTGTTTCCCGGCACGTTTGTAGAGGCCCACATTGAAGGTCGTGATATTGCAGGCGTGTGGAAACTGCCAACCAGCGCCTTAAGTCAACGCGGTGAAGTCTGGTATGTATCAGCTGATAACACCCTGAAAAAATTCAGTACCAGCCCGCTCTTTTCAAGCCGCGGTTCTATCTATATCGCGCCTCCTGAGTCACTAGCAAATGCCACGGTTCCTGTACTTGTCAGCCCTTTAAATAGTTATCTTGAAGGCATGGCTGTGACAGCTGTTGAGGTGTCACAGTCATGATAAAGAAATCCTATTCAAGCAGCATCATCGCTTGGTTTACGGCCAATCCTGTGGCCGCGAATTTATTAATGATTCTGGTCATTATGTTGGGTGTGCTTGAATCTGGTCAGTTGCGAAAAGAAGCCTTTCCAAGCATGGATCCCCGCTCACTGACCATTTCAGTCTCCTACGACAGTGGTTCAGCCAAACAGTCTGAAGAAGGTTTGGCCATCAAAATAGAAGAGCAACTGGAAGATGTTATTGGTATTAAACGGATTACCAGTACATCAACGGGCACCGGCGTAACAGTCACCGTTGAAAAGCAGAGTGAGTATGATTTAGACACACTTCTTCGTGATGTCAAAACGAAAGTGGATGCCATATCGACTTTCCCCGCCGATGCCAAAAACCCGGTGATTGAGAAAGCCCAACGG
>NZ_DIAC01000092.1:0-349 GCF_002414625.1 Methylophaga sp. UBA5088
CATTAGAGTTTACTCCTCACCGTACGACACAACTCTTGCGTATGAGAATAAGCCTGATGCACCGGCATATTCATTGTGATCGACCAAGTAGTCGTTCAACCTGTCTTCGACTTCGGTCTCTCCCACTGTCCACCGATTTGTTTCGGCAACAGTCGTTTGTTGTTGCAACGGTTCAGATTGAGCCATATTAGTGGTAGGCATCACGGTCTGAGGTTGTGACATTAACCCCACTACAGCTAGCGCACCGAGTGATGCAGCCGCAGCCAGGCCAGCTGTTTGTCGCCAAAACCAATCAGGAAGTGCAAACACTTTTGCTGTTTTCGTTTTTTCAGTTGCATTGATATGCAAA
>NZ_DIAC01000092.1:442-2708 GCF_002414625.1 Methylophaga sp. UBA5088
GATAATGCCTGATGTATTCTGTCTGTTAAATCAACGTGATTATGATCAGTGACATAGCCATGTAGAAGATCACTCGAGAACTGATATCTCATGTAATCCACTTTGGCACTGTCATCTGTTTTCATCAATGCCAACAACTCATCAAGCTCTTGCTCATTAAGTTCGCCATCAACAAACGCTGACAATAGTTCTTGTTGCTTGATTGTCATAGTTCCTCTCCACCCATTACTGCTTTGACCTGTTTATCTATTGCCTCTCTGGCGCGAAAAATACGCGACCGTACGGTCCCAATTGGACAATCCATTGCCTGTGCAATTTCCTCATAGCTCAGACCTTCAAACTCCCGCAGTTTGATTGCCGTTGCCGTATCTTCAGGCAATTCCTGAATCGCATCATGAATTGCTTGTTGTAAGTCATCACTCATCAGACTACTTTCAGGCGTCTCAAATTCCTTCAATTCGGGCGCATCGTAGTAAATAGTTGCATCCATAGCGTCAACATCACTAACTGGTGGCCTTCTGGAGGCAGCGGTCAGATAGTTTTTTGATGTATTGATTGCAATACGATATAACCATGTATAGAAGGCACTATCGCCTCTGAAGCCGGGTAAAGCACGGTATGCTTTAATAAAGGCTTCTTGCGCAACATCCATCGCTTCAACAGGATCATGAACAAACCCTGTAATGACGTGAATGATTCTTTGCTGATACTTCATTATCAGCAAGTCAAACGCCTTTTTATCACCTGCTTGTACGCGCCGTACTAGCTCTTGATCCACATTCATCCTATCATCCGGCTTGAGTCGACACGTTCACTGCTTCAATTAATCCAGCTTGATTGACCATGTCGATTTAACTTTGTTCCACATTCAGTGCAAAATAAACTTTCTTATTGTACCTGTATAGAGATTTATGACCACAACGCATCATTACGATATTTTAATCATTGGCAGTGGCACCGCCGGACTGACCCTTGCTTTACATATGGCAAACGATGTCAAAGTCGCTGTAATATCAAAGGGTCAACTTGAAGAAGGCGCCTCTTTGTATGCTCAGGGTGGCATCTCTGTGGTCCTTGATAAAACCGACTCTATCCAGTCACATATTGATGATACTTTGCGGGCAGGTGCGGGACTATGCAATGAAAAGTCAGTCCGCTTTACCGTCGAGCATGCCCGCGAAAATATTGAGTGGCTTATCAATCAGGGAGTGACATTTACTCGCGATGGCATCACCTCAGAAACTTATCACCTTACACAGGAAGGTGGACACAGTCATCGACGTATTATTCATTCAGCTGATGCCACTGGAAGAGAAGTTGAAACAACTTTGCTCGATAAGGCTAAAGCACATCCTAATATCAAAATGCTGCCTTACCATATCGGCATCGATCTCATCAGTAGTAGTAAACAGCTTGGTGAAAAAGATAACCGTATCCTCGGTTGCTATGTACTTGATATCCAAAAAGATGAAGCCAAGACACTGTTGGCGCCCATTACTGTGCTGGCAACAGGTGGTGCAGGAAAAGTCTATCTTTACACCAGTAACCCTGATGTCTCGACTGGTGATGGCATAGCCATGGGCTGGCGTGCGGGTTGCCGTATTGCCAATATGGAATTTATTCAGTTCCATCCAACATGCCTGTTCCACCCCCAAGCAAAATCATTTTTGATCAGTGAGGCATTACGTGGTGAAGGCGCCAAGTTGGTATTAGCGAATGGTGAACAATTCATGGAACGATTTCATCCTCAAGCTGAACTCGCGCCAAGGGATGTTGTTGCCAGAGCTATTGATCACGAAATGAAACGCACAGGACATGATTGTGTATATCTTGATATCTCCCATAAACCCGCTTCATTCATCAAAGAACACTTTCCTACCATTTATCAACGTTGTTTAGAATTTGGTATAGATATCACCAAACAACCCATTCCTGTGGTACCCGCGGCACATTACACGTGCGGCGGCATTATGACTGACTTAAATGGCAGAACTGATGTGCCCGGCTTGTATGCCATTGGGGAAACAGCCCATACCGGGTTACATGGTGCCAACCGGATGGCCAGTAATTCGTTACTAGAATGTCTGGTATTCGCAAAATCAGCCGCTGAAGATATAAAAAAACAGCTACCACTGGTCACCTCTGCCATCGTGCCTCAATGGGATGCCAGTCAAGTACATCCAGCAAAAGAGGCTGTTGCGATTAGTCATAACTGGGATGAGTTACGACGGTGTATGTGGAACTATGTCGGCATAGTTCGCAAGAC
>NZ_DIAC01000092.1:2773-6519 GCF_002414625.1 Methylophaga sp. UBA5088
CAAGACCGATCGTTTACTCAGAGCAAAGCAGCGCTTGCAAGTCCTGCAAGCTGAAATTCGTGATTTTTATACTAAACACCATATCAGTGCAGATTTACTGGAGCTGAGAAACCTCGCTGATGTAGCTGAACTCATCATTGAATCAGCTTTGCGTCGAAAAGAAAGCCGAGGCCTTCATTACATTCTGGATTATCCAGAGACCGATAACACGCACTCGGCTACTGAAACGATTATTGCTCCCAAGAATCAGGATGACGAAGCTCAGCTCTGAGTTTTCTCCAATCATTTTTTTCTACGGCATCTATCGGAATCATCAGCGTATGACCTCGTCCATGCCTAGATGGATTTAAATAGATGAATAAAACATAAGGTAATTGAGTGCTCGATTTCAGTGTATAAGGCCCTGACACAGAGCCATCGTTATAGTTTAGAAACCATTGTCTATCCTTGCTCATGCTGATTCCAGTCACAGACGCTTTTCCAGACACTCTCTTGTAGCGGCGTAACCAGATGACAAATCCCACACAAACAAAACTAATTAACACATCCGTCAGCAGAGGCCCCATGCTTGCTTTGTTAAGCAGCAGTAAACTGATGACAACGACATGCAGCCATGCCATATATCTAAACTCATACTGTGATTGACTGATCTCAACCTTCATCCTTGAATGCCCTTTATTTTCATCCCTGTTTTAGCATCGCTTATACAGTTAGAATAAAGTCTGTTCACAATAAATCGCAATATATCTATGAATTTTCAGACTCTTTCTCAATCCACACCCAGCGTCAATTATTTGTCCGAAGTTAGTCATGATACATCGCCCGTAGCAATGGCCTTGCCCTCGCTCTCTGTCATTCAAGTCTCGGGGGAAGAAGCAGACAGTTTTTTACAGAATCTACTGACGAATGATATCCGCACATTAACGAACAATACTGCTCAGCTAAGTGGTTTTTGTAACCCAAAAGGTCGCTTATTAAGCCTGTTCTACGTTGTTAAGCGTGAAAAAGATTTTCTGCTAATCACAGCCACAGATCTAGCTGATAGCATTGCTCAACGATTGACGATGTTTAAGCTGCGTAGCAAGGTAGATATTTCTGTGAGCGCTGAACTCAATACAATGGGATATATCAGTGAAGCTCCGCTTAAAGATCAAGCGAGTACATTCTGGTCAGCTAGTGAGCATGATGGACAGTTGAGTATATATCTGCCGGGCGATTTGCATCGATATTTAGTTATCACGCCAGTTGATAAAAGTATCATCGAAAACAGTCGTATCGGTTCAGAGAACCTATGGCAAAGTGCTGATATTACATCAGGCTTACCCAAGGTCAGTCTTTTAACTAAAGAACAATTTACTCCTCAGCAACTCAATTTGGATGTCATCGGTGGTGTCAGTTTCAAAAAAGGCTGTTATCCAGGTCAGGAAGTGGTGGCTCGACTGCACTATCTGGGAAAACCCAGTCGCCGCTTATTTTTAGCTGAAATAACAACATCACATCTTCCTGAGCCCAATACCGAAGTCATTGATGAAGCTGGCGATGTAGCTGGACATGTAGTTCAAGCCGCGATGAACCAGGCTGATAATGGCCTATGTCACCTCAGTATAAAATTATCAGCACAAGCAAAATCACTCTATATTGGTCAGGATAAAATCTCGACACTCACTGCCTTGGTTGATGATGCAGAGTGACTATTCCTCCAAAGCCAGTTTTTTGAGTTTGTAACGCAACGAGCGAAAACTGATACCCAGCTTTTTGGCGGCGGCAGTCTTATTCCACCGGGTTGATTCCAGTGCATCCACGATAAGCTGCCGCTCCTGATCTTCAAGATGCGATTCAAGATCCGTCTCTCCACTTAACTGTGGCAGATCAACATTGAACACGGCACTGTCGGCCCCGGTTGTGGCAGGTAGCATTAAATCATCTTTTTGAATGAGATTTCCTTCAGACCAGGTCATCGCTCGCTCTAGGATATTTTCAAGCTCACGGACGTTACCCGGGAAAGCATAGGCGCAAAGTGCTTCAATTGCAGCCGTCTCTATACCTGGTTTGTTCTCACCATTTTTGGTCGCAAGCTGACTCAGAATATGATCAACCAACATGGGTATATCTGCCTGTCGCTGACGCAAGGGAGGGACAGACAGCTCAATGACATTGAGACGATAAAACAAATCCTCCCGGAAATGCCCTTGTTTGACACATTCCGCTAGGTTTTTATGTGTTGCAGATAAAATGCGTACATCAACACTCATTTCTTCGTTGCCACCGACTGGTCGTATGGCTTTTTCCTGAATCGCTCTAAGCAACTTCACCTGCATCATCAGTGGTAAGTCGGCCACTTCATCTAAAAACAAGGTGCCACCATTGGCAGCCTGAAACAGTCCTTGCTTATCTGAGACAGCCCCCGTGAAAGCTCCCTTTTTATGCCCGAAGAATTCACTTTCTACTAATTCAGCTGGAATAGCGCCACAATTTATAGGCACAAAACTTTGCGACGAGCGACTGCCTAGTTCATGAATAAGACGTGCTACCAGTTCTTTGCCAGTTCCTGACTCACCGGTGATATACACCGGGGCCTGACTACGAGCCAATTTACTGATCTTACTTCTTAACGAACGTATGACATCGGTATCACCAAGTAATTTATCTCTGGAACGGCGTTCTTTATTTTCTGTTTTTAAAGGAGATAAATTTAATGCCGAATTGACGAGATCACGTAGCACTTTGAGTTTGAGAGGTTTTGAAACAAAATCAAAAGCACCCGACTTCAGTGCTTCAACAGCCAAGTCAACATTACCGTGGGCGGTAATCACGGCCACTGGACAGTTAGGATAAGATTTCTGAATCAGACGAACAATATCCAAACCATTGCCGTCCGGCAAACGCATATCCGTAAAACACAAATCAAATGACTGTTGTTTTAATGCTTGTGTCGCTTGAGCTACGTTTTCTGCTGTGACGCAATCGATAGACATGCCAGACAATGTCATGGTTAATAACTCAAGAATATCGGGCTCATCATCAATAACTAATGCTTGTCTATTCATTCTTTAATCATTTCCTACCATTCTCCCGGAAGGCTAATACGAAAAAAACCTGTATTAGACGTATCGTGAAGATAGTTCAAACGTGCTCGGTTAGCCTGACAGAGTTCTCTCGCTAAGTACAATCCCAAGCCTGTTCCTCCCTGACGAGCAGAATGAAACGGCTCAAATAAATGGGCCTGAACAGCCTCTGGAACCCCTGGGCCATTATCAATAATATCCAGAAAAATC
Organism: Methylophaga sp. UBA5088; assembly: GCF_002414625.1. Classification (NCBI taxonomy): domain Bacteria; kingdom Pseudomonadati; phylum Pseudomonadota; class Gammaproteobacteria; order Thiotrichales; family Piscirickettsiaceae; genus Methylophaga; species Methylophaga sp. UBA5088. The sequence goes on from NZ_DIAC01000092.1 coordinate 6,049, forward strand.
TGTTTATCATTCTGTTCCAGTCGGATATGTATATAAGGCTTTTCTTCTCGCTTAGCATGAAACCAGGCATTATCCATTAAATTCCATACAACCTGATGTAGCTGTTCAGGATCCATTGCAATCTGAAGATTATCCGCTTTCATATCCAGAGTAATATCATCGTCATCAAGCTGTTTTGTTTCAGTAAATTCGTGAATAAATTTCTCTAGCCAGTCATTAAGCATAAACACAGCGGGTTCAGCTGTTTTTTTACGACTCATCTGCAAGATAGTTTCGATAATATTATTCACACGCTGAGTGTGTTTCAAGATGATGGCAGTCAGTTTCGTCATCATGTGATCTGCCGCATATTGCTCGGCCAATAATTCACCAGCATGGCTGATTGCACCGAGAGGATTTCGAATTTCGTGAGCAATGCTTGCCGTTAATCTTCCCAAAGAAGCCAGTTTTAATTGCTGTGCTTGTTGTGCA
>NZ_DIAC01000092.1:6640-7635 GCF_002414625.1 Methylophaga sp. UBA5088
TAATTGCTGTGCTTGTTGTGCAAGTGCTGACGTATTTTCAATATAAATCAGCGTTTCACCGCTATCCAGCTGAGTAGCGGAGACTTGAATTTCAGGCAAGTCAGCCCGTGCCTGAAATGGAAGAAAAGCATTCGGACTTTGCTGCTGCCACAGCCAGACCTGCTCGCCTAATTCAGGTACATACTCACGTAAGTTAAATCCAGGCTCAATATCTGCTATACCAAGCAATTGTCTTGCTGACGTATTCAGCATCGTTACGTTGCCATACGTGTCCAGAGCCAACACGCCAGTGTGCATTTGACTGATAATGTGCTGATTTAATACAGCTAGATTTTCAACATCTCTCGCCCGCTCTTCTGCCAGAACCTGCGAACTTTGTAATTTTTTAGATAGCCATTGTGCCAACCATGCTGTGACAAAAAATGTGGCTCCTAAGATACCTGCCTGACTATATTTAGTGACACCATCGCCAGCAATTTGTGAATAACTGACTTCGAGCAAAACGGCTAAGGTCGCTAATGCGGCTATAAATGCGGCCAAACGTCCCGGCATTAACGCACCACCCGCCACGACAACGACTAACATCAGTGATCCAAGCCCGGTATGTAATCCACCACTGGCATGAATAATAACGATCAGAGCAATGATATCTATCACAGCTTGAATTCGTATCTGTGTTTGTACATCTCGCCAATGATTCAGTGTTAATACCAATAAAAGAAAGGCACTTAACAGATACGACAGACTCACGACACTGTATAAACGTGGATCTGCTTCTCCCAGAAACTCAGGCGGTAGTCTCAAGTAAAAAACTAAGAAAAGGACCGTAGCGAGAAATAAGCGATAGCTGGCAAAAACGGTCAGCGCACGCCATGTAGCTGGATCTTGATAATACGGTTTATATGAATCCAAAGATGAACTCATTTCGACTCGTTAAAAGCCTCTAAATGTTGTGTGGAACAAAAATAATGATGGTTTTGTTGTATCGCTTCGTG
>NZ_DIAC01000092.1:7725-8758 GCF_002414625.1 Methylophaga sp. UBA5088
ACAAAAATAATGATGGTTTTTTTGTATCGCTTCGTGCTCAGAAATATGTAATCCACACTGCTCGCAACGCACCATTTTTTCCATCCGTGCTTGTTCATCTTCTGCTTTAGCTTTGCGTAACAACGTCGTGATGATGATATATAGCAACAAGCCAATGGCAATTAAAATAAGAATTCGCATTTTTCACCTCAAAAAAAAGGGTATCGACATAGGATACCCTTTTTCTTTTATTTTTAGTGACGTTTAGCCACGAGAAGCACGTTTCCGTTCATGTTCCAGTAATAATTTTTTACGAACACGAATGGCTTTAGGTGTGACCTCAAGTAACTCATCATCACCGATAAATTCTAGTGCCTGCTCTAAGCTCATACGAATAGGCGGTACTAGAGTCACCGCTTCATCAGATCCAGATGCACGCATATTGGTTAACTGTTTACCTTTTAATGGGTTAACAACTAAATCATTGTCACGTGAGTGGATGCCAATCACCATACCTTCATAGACTTCATCACCATGTCCGATAAACATGCGACCACGGTCTTGCAAGTTAAAGATAGCAAAAGCAACCGCTTTACCCACACCATTTGCAATCAAAACACCATTGATACGTTTACCAAAACTACCGGTTTTCATCGGTGCATAATGATCAAATACACTGTAAATCAAACCTGTACCTTGGGTAGCCGTCAGAAATTCTGTACGGAAACCAATCAGGCCACGAGATGGAATAATAAAGTCTAAACGAATACGACCTTTACCATCGGGTACCATATTTTTCAGGTCAGCGCCCCGCTCACCCATTTTTTCCATGACAGTGCCTTGATGCTCATCTTCGATATCAATAGTGACAGCCTCAAAAGGCTCTTCTTTCACACCATCGACTTCACGGATAATCACTTCCGGACGAGAAACACCCAGTTCAAAACCTTCACGGCGCATATTTTCGATAAGCACAGACAAGTGCAACTCACCGCGACCTGACACTTTGAACTTATCAGGATCTGTTGGCACTTGATCCACACGTAACGCCACG
>NZ_DIAC01000092.1:8832-9749 GCF_002414625.1 Methylophaga sp. UBA5088
CGTAACGCCACGTTATGAATTAATTCACGATCCAGACGCTCTTTGATTTGACGTGTAGTAATAAATTTTCCGTCTTTACCTGCAAACGGAGAATTATTAACCTGGAAGGTCATTGTCACGGTGGGTTCATCTACTGACAATGGTGGTAATGCTTCAACAGCATTTGGGTCACACAAGGTGTCAGAAATATTTAATGGATCTAGACCGGTAAACGCAATGATATCACCCGCTTGTGCCTCAGCCACTTCTTCACGTTGCAGACCTAAAAAGCCCATAACTTGCTGTACTCGACCGTTACGTTTTTTACCTTCACGGTCAACGACAGTGACAGGTGTATTCGTTTTCACACGGCCACGTTCGATACGACCAACACCGATAACACCCACATAACTGTTGTAGTCAAGTGATGACACCTGCATGCGGAAAGGACCTTCTGAATCGACATCAGGATGACTGACTTTGTCGACGATAAGCTGAAATAACGGTGTCATATCACCTTCACGAACAGTGTCTTCCATGCCTGCAAAGCCATTTAGTCCCGATGCATAAATGACATCAAAATCAAGCTGTTCATCTGTCGCATCCAAATTAACGAATAGATCAAAAGTTTGATCTAATACCCAATCTGGACGAGCTGATGGTTTATCAATCTTGTTAATAACAACAATAGGTTTGAGTCCTAATGCCAGCGCTTTCTGAGTCACAAAACGGGTTTGTGGCATCGGACCTTCAGCTGAATCTACCAGCAACAATACTGAATCAACCATCGACAGAACACGCTCAACTTCACCACCGAAATCAGCATGGCCTGGTGTATCCACGATGTTGATGTGGTAGTCATTCCAGCGAATCGCTGTATTTTTTGACAGGATGGTAATACCACGTTCACGTTCAAGATCGTTGGAGTCCATCACGCT
>NZ_DIAC01000092.1:9875-10590 GCF_002414625.1 Methylophaga sp. UBA5088
GTTCTGTCAATTCTTCATGCTCACCAAAGGTGCCAGACTGACGAAGGAGTTGGTCAACTAAGGTCGTTTTGCCATGGTCGACGTGGGCAATAATCGCTATATTGCGTAGCTTAGAAATATCTCGTTTATTTGTCATTAGTTTGAATTCTGTAAAAGCATGCCATGCATGCGAAAAAAATATGCCCTTAGGCGCTTATTTGGCTTTTGATAAATGTGGTTGCAGCGTGGTTAACATTAGATTGTGTACACCAAGACCTGCTGCAATGACATTACCTTTATTGAACAAATTATCGGTACCATCAAAGTCAGTGACAATGCCCCCAGCTTCTTCGACCAGAAGTAAGCCTGCCGCCATATCCCAATTCTCCAGCCCCATTTCCCAGTAACCATCAACACGGCCTGCGGCCACATAAGCAAGGTCCAACGCAGCTGAACCCGTACGACGGATATCTGCTACCTGAGGAAACAAGGCTTTAAAACTGTTGAAGTAAGCTTCATGAAAAGCTGGATATTTGAATGGGAAACCTGTTGCAAGTAGTGCACCTGCCAGCTCTCTGCGTTTGGTTACACGGAGTCGACGGTCATTCAGTTTGGCGCCTTCACCACGGCTTGCAGTGAACAATTCATCGCGCTGAGGGTCATAGATAACAGCATGTTCAACTCGTCCTTTTACTCTGACGGCGATGGATACACAGTAGTGCGGGAAACCATGAAG
>NZ_DIAC01000092.1:10714-13387 GCF_002414625.1 Methylophaga sp. UBA5088
ACCATGAAGAAAATTTGTTGTGCCATCCAGTGGGTCAATAATCCAAACGGTTTCATTGTCACCTGAACGACCCGACTCTTCAGCCATAATGGCATGGTCAGGATAGGCTTTTTTGATGACGTTGATGACTTCTTGTTCCGCGAGTCGGTCAACGTCTGACACGTAATCATTACGACCTTTAGTCGTGACTTCAAGATGCTGAACGTGCTGCAGCGAGCGCATGATCAGAGAGCCAGCATTGCGGGCAGCTCTGATTGCTATATTGAGCATTGGATGCATAAACAAATTTTTCCAGAACGATAGGTACTTCAAGAGTGCATTGAAGAACAATGACTCATATTAAAGCCGATTATTATACCAACTATTTCTTTATGTATCTGTTGTAATATTAAAACGGTCCTTTTTAATAATGTTAATGGACAGCAAAAATATTTCTTGCTAGCGTATGTTTTATGTTGCTAATAAGCAATATAATATCCACGCCAATTTAACTGGTACTTTAAGGAGATAAAAATGAAATCATTAGCAAAACTGAGTGCTGTAATCCTGCCTTTAGCTATGTTGACTGCTTGTGCGAACACAGCTGAAATGGAAGCGCTGAAAGCCTCTGTAGAATCAGCTCAATCAACAGCTGATTCAGCTCTGGTCGCAGCCCGCAATGCTCAAAGCACTGCTGACACAGCGCAACGTACTGCAACTGACGCAGAACTGGCTGCCATGAACGCCCAGAAAGCTGCTGATGAAGCTCAATCAACTGTCGAAGAATGCTGTGCAAAAATCGACCGTATGTTTGAAAAAGCGATGAGCAAATAATCTAAATTTTAGATTTACTCATACAAAAAAGCCGGAACAATTGTTCCGGCTTTTTTTTATCTAGAGTATTTATCTTTAGAGCGTGTCACTCGATACTTGCGCAACCCATACAGAAATACCTGCTACTTCACTAATTTTGTCAGCCATCTCAGCGGCTTCTTGTTGTGAATTAAATGGGCCGATTAAGGTTTCCCCCACTGCGCCAGATTTCGCAGGCCAGAACAGATCATTCAATTGCAAAGTATTGATTGCCTGACGTGTTTTTTGTATCGCTTTCTGGCTTAGTCCGGCATGAACAAACCAAACATCTTCTACGATATCGAGTGGCTCTTCTCCTAGACGTTTAACGATACTATCCTGGGCTTCCACTAATCTTTCTGTAAATGCCCAGTCATCATCGGCAGGTAATTTATCTTGCGCCTCTAAAATGGCTGCTACCATCGGTGTCATGTTTAAACCTTGGCGTTTATCGATGTCGCTGTGTGGTTTATTGACTTCCAAATAGAGTTTGCCATCACGAACACCCGCTTTATCTGGCTGATAAATAATTTCTACAGGCGTATTCACTGATGCGATATTAAATAAGTGTTGGATATCTTCTGGGAAAAGTCGAATGCAGCCATGGCTCACACGCATACCCACACCAAAAGGCTTATTTGTACCATGCAATAAATAACCCGGCATCGATAACCGCATCGCATAAGCCCCTAATGGATTATCAGGCCCGGCCGCAACCACTCTTGGCAAAGGATCACCTTTTTCAAGATGCTCTTTTCTGATGGATTCTGGTGGTGTCCATGTTGGATCTTTTCTTTTCTGGGTAATCTTTGCTTTGCCCAATGGCGTGCCCCATCCTTCACGTCCGATACCGATTGGGTGGGTGATCACTTTCTGTGTTTCTCCCGCCTTTGTTTCTGGATAATAGTAAAGGCGTAACTCGGCAATATTGATCACGATGCCTTTTTGGCCAGCTTTAGGAAGAATGAAACGGCTTGGAATAATAACGCGTGTATTCTCACCCGGAAGCCATGGATCAACATCTGGATTGGCTTCGACAATGTCGCTGTACCCTAAATCAAATTGACGTCCAATATCGAGTAAGGTGTCTTTATCTGTGCTATAAACCACCATGTTGTGACCCACAACGGTTGAGCCAGCGGATTTAAGTTCAAAAGTAGTTGCCATAGAAGGTGCCGATATCGCAAGACCTACAGCAAGAGACAACAACCGTTTCAACATCGATGATTCCTGTTTATTAAAGAATAAAGCTGCATATTGTACTTGATTAAATATAATCTTCACATTCGCTAAAAGCGTGCTTTGAATCCGAAAAAGGGCTAAGATCAACCTTTACCTTAAACAGCAAGCTAGCGTACTCTACTTCAATGAAAAAATATTATTTGCCATTAATCATCGGTCTGACCTGTTTATCACTGTCTGGTTGTTCTTTTTTTCAAAAAGAAGAAGTTAAAGCAGATGAAAGCTGGAGTGTAGAAAGAATCTACAGTGAAGCTAAAGCCGCGCTGGATATCGCAGATTACAGTAAAGCCATCGCCTACTACGAACAACTGGAAGCGCGTTTTCCTTTTGGTGAATATGCTCAACAAGCATTACTTGAATCTGCTTATGCTCATTACAAATCAGATGATCCTGAAACCGCCATTGCCACCATTGATCGATTCATGCGGGTATACCCACTGAATCCGAACATCGACTACGCGATATACCTTCGTGGCCTGGTTAACTTCCACCGTGACATTGGTTTATTAGAAAAATATATTCCCCGTGATGAATCTCAGCGTGACCCAGGCGCTGCGGAGGATGCATTACGTGACTTCAATACATTGATTCAGCGTTTTC
>NZ_DIAC01000092.1:13484-17275 GCF_002414625.1 Methylophaga sp. UBA5088
TTTTCCTACCAGCCGTTATGCAGAAGATGCCGCTCAACGCATCGTCTATTTACGTAACCGTCTCGCACAACATGAAGTGAACGTTGCCAATTATTACATGCGTAGAGGCTCATACTTAGCGGCGCTCAATCGCGGTAAATATGTGATAGAAAACTATGACAGAACACCTGCGATGCCAGAGGCGCTAGTAGTGATGGCAAAAGCCTACAAAGTGTTGGGCATGCTTGAGCTGTCAGAAGACTCACTTCGTGTTCTTAGAATTAACTATCCCGGCCATCCTGGAATTGCGGAAGTAGCACAAACCGAAGTGCAGTAGTCAAAAACAAAAAAGCCCGTCGTTGAACATTCAGCGACGGGCTTTTTTTATGCATACAGCATCAACTAAATCGCGTCTTGATCCTGCTCACCTGTGCGAATTCGAATTGCTTGTTCTAATGGTGTAACAAAGATTTTGCCATCGCCTATACGACCAGTATTGGCGGCTTTAATGACGGCTTCAATCACGCCATCCACTTTATCGTCTGACACCGCGATTTCTAATTTTACCTTGGGTAAAAAATCCACAACATATTCAGCGCCACGGTAGAACTCAGTATGTCCTTTCTGGCGACCAAAGCCTTTAACTTCGGTAACAGTCATCCCAGTCACACCGATATCAGACAGTGCCTGGCGAACATCATCCAGCTTAAAAGGTTTAATTATCGCTTCAATTTTTTTCATCGTAGTTCCTTACTCTATAGTTGAAGTGACGGTGTAGCCTGACGTGATAGGATATCGGCGATCTCGGCCAAAAGCCCGGCTACTGATACGAATACCTGGAGGCGCCTGCCGCCTTTTATATTCATTACGATCCACCATTTTGATGACTCTTGCAACTACATCCGCGTCATAGCCCCCTTCAACCAAGTCTTCAAAGCACTGTTGATCCGCTATATAACGCTGCAGAATCTGATCTAAGACAGCATAGTCAGGCAAACTGTCTTGATCCAACTGCCCTTCTGCCAGTTCAGCTGACGGGGGACGTGTAATAATTCGCTCAGGAATAGCCGGGGACTGTTGATTTCGATGACGGCTTAACTGATATACCAGCGTTTTATATACATCTTTCAATGGCGAGTATCCACCAGCCATATCGCCGTACAATGTCGAGTAACCCACAGCCATTTCGCTTTTATTACCGGTCGATAGCACCATTGAGCCAGTTTTATTGGATAAGGCCATCAAAATAATGCCACGGCAACGTGCCTGTATATTTTCTTCCGTTGTATCGTTCGGCAGTCCTTTAAATTCATCGGCTAATGAGTCAATAAATGCATTGAAGGTGGGTTCTATCGAAATAATGCTGTACTTGACCCCGAGTCCTTCGGCCATTAATTTCGCATCATCCAGACTCATTTGAGAGGTATAACGCGACGGCATCATCACCGCATGCACTTTGTCTGCGCCAATGGCGTCAACAGCCAGTGCCATGGTTAACGCAGAGTCAATACCGCCTGATAAACCAAGCACGACACCGGGAAAATGATTTTTCTCGATATAGTCTTTCAGTCCAAGCGTTAGTGCTTTGTATATGGTAGACAACTCCTCTTCAGGCTCGCACAAGGCACCAGATAAGGATAAAGCCCCTGATGCATCCCGCTTGATGCTGACAGGGAATAAACCAAACTCTAATGCTGGCGCCTGAGCAACTTTTGTTCCTGCAGCATTGATTACAAAAGAATAACCATCAAATACCAGTTCGTCCTGACCACCATATTGGTTGACATAGATAACAGGCAGACCAGTTTCAGAGACACGCTTATTAACTTCAGCTTCACGTAGCGGCCATTTACCAACGTGATAAGGGGAAGCATTTAAGTTGACAATTAACTCAGCACCAGCGGCTTTTGCTCTGGCAGCGGGGTCTTTGAACCAGATATCCTCGCATATGGTAATGCCAATATTGATGCCACGAAAATCAAAGACAACCGCCTCATCACCTTCAACGAAATAACGCTTCTCATCAAACACACCATAATTGGGTAACTGCTGCTTGTGATAAGTACAAACCACCTTGCCATCATCAATTAACGAGGCAGAGTTATATAAACCCGATTCAACATCACCTGCTGGATGACCAACTAACACCGTTATATTATCCAGCTTACTCGCCAATGTGCTTAACGCTTTACGAACCCGCTTCAACAAACCGGGGCGGAGTAATAAATCTTCTGGAGGATATCCGCTCAGTGTCAATTCAGGAAACACCACTAAATCGGCATTATGCTGTTGTTTTGCCTGATTTGCAGACTCAATAATCCTGTTAACATTTCCTGCGACATCACCTACTACGGGATTGATTTGTCCCATCACCAGCGTGAGTGTTTGCATTTATTTTTTATCCATCATTGCCAGCATTATGTCGCCAATTTCAGCAGGCGATCGTGCAATACCACAGCCAGCAGCTTCAAGCGCTTTTAATTTCGCTTCAGCCGTGCCACTGCCGCCACTGATAATGGCGCCAGCATGGCCCATACGTTTGCCAGCAGGCGCAGTCAAACCAGCGATATAGGTCACAACCGGTTTAGAAACATGCGCTTGAATAAACTCGGCGGCATCTTCTTCGGCATGGCCACCAATCTCACCAACCATCACAATACCTTCTGTTTGGGGATCATTCTCAAACAACTCAAGACATTCGATAAAGTTCATACCATGAATAGGGTCACCACCAATACCGACGCACGTACTTTGCCCCAACCCATTCTGTGTTGTCTGATGAACCGCTTCATAGGTTAGCGTACCTGAACGTGAGACAATGCCGATTTTTCCTGGCTGGTGAATATTACCGGGCATGATGCCAATCTTGCATTCACCTGGTGTAATCAAGCCCGGACAATTTGGACCGATCAAATGTGCATCGTAACTATCTAGAGCATGTTTAACGCGTAACATATCTAGAACGGGAATACCTTCAGTGATACAGGCAATCACTTTAATACCGGCATCAGCTGCTTCCAGAATCGCATCGGCAGCAAATGCAGCAGGCACATAAATCATGGTGGCATCTGCACCTGTTTGTTCGACTGCTTCATGTACCGTGTTGAAAACAGGTTTATCTAAATGTGTTTGTCCACCTTTTCCTGGCGTCACACCACCGACAAACTGGGTGCCATAAGCAATGGCCTGCTCGGAGTGAAATGTACCTTGTTTGCCAGTAAAGCCCTGACAAATCACTTTGGTTTCACGATTGATTAAAATACTCATGCCTGCGACTCCTGGGCTGCCGCTACAGCTTGACGTGCAGCATCGGTTAAATCATCGGCAGCATATATACTCATTTCACTGTTTTTCAATAATTCACGACCTCGTTGGGCATTTGTGCCCTCAAGTCTGACAACAACGGGTAATGACAGACCGACTTCTTTCGCTGCCTGAATAATACCTTCGGCAATCAGATCACAACGAACAATACCACCGAAGATATTGACCAAAATCGACTTCACTTTTTTATCAGAAAGAATCAACTTAAATGCTTCAGCGACGCGAGCAGCTGTCGTACCACCACCGACATCTAAGAAGTTAGCAGGCTGCCCACCTTCTTTTTGAATTAAATCCATGGTGGCCATTGCCAGACCGGCGCCGTTGACCATACAAGCCACATTGCCATCCAAAGAGATATAGTTAAGGCCAAATTCACGAGCGATAACTTCTGCATCGTCTTCCTGACTGGGATCAAACATCTCTGCCAACTCGGCATGGCGGAATAAACCGTTATCATCCAGATTAATTTTGGCATCCACAGCAAGTAA
>NZ_DIAC01000044.1:0-5710 GCF_002414625.1 Methylophaga sp. UBA5088
CCTGTTAGTTGTCACATTTTTATCATTTTCTGCTCTGGCGCATGCTGATGCTCCGCGAGCAATGCAGATCCTTGAAAAAATGACTTCCGCGGCAAAAACATTGACCTACGAAGGGGTATTTAACTATCAGTCTGGCAGAAACTTACAGTCAATACGTATTTTCCATCGGTCAGATGACAATGGTGAGCTCGAAAGAATGATTTCTCTGAATGGTGCTGCCAGAGAAGTTATTCGTAGTAACGATATGGTGACGTGCATCAGTCCCGATGGTAAACAAATCAATGTTAGTCGTCGTCCACTGAGTGGAGGGTTTCCAAGTGACTTACCTCGACGTTTCAGCTCTGCAGCACCGTATTATGAAGTTGAAATGGGTGGAAAAAAACGCGTTGCTGGTAAAGATGCCTATCAGTTATTGATTACGCCTAATGATAATTATCGTTATGGCTATCGCTTGTGGGTTGATGTTGAAACATACCTTCTTCTAAAGTCAGAACTTATAGCTCAAGATGGTGATGTGCTGGAAACATTTTCTTTTTCATCAGTTAGCACAGGCGAACCTATTCCAGATTATAAGTTCGAGTCACTACTAGCTGAAGATGACATGGTCTGGCACAAGACAGAACCTCAAGAACCTATCGACATTGAAGAACACCACCATGAACTGGCATGGCAGGTGAATTGGTTGCCTGACGGATTCGCTTTAGTTGCTTTACAGAACCGCCTAAGATCCAGTAATGGGGCCGATGTTGAACAACGTGTTTACAGTGATGGCCTAAGCTCAGTGTCTGTTTTTATTGAGAAAATTCGTGCCAAACACAATCATCTGCATGGTGCTTCGCACGTGGGTGGTATTAATGCTTTTGGCACAATCATGAATGCACATTTCGTCACCGTAGTGGGTGAGGTACCTGCCGTTACTGTTGAAAAGATCGGGAGTGCTATCGCCTTCAGTCAGGCCGAACAGGAATGATTGAACAAAAAGCGACCGTAGCCAGTAGAAGTGGTGAACAAGTCTGGGTAGAAGCCGAACGCCAGTCAACTTGCGGTCAATGCCAGGCACGTAAAGGCTGTGGTACTGGCTTGTTATCCAAGCATGTCGGCAAAAAATTTTCTCGTATAGCGGTTAAGGACGATGGTGAGTTGAGAGTGGGTCAACAGGTGACCGTTTCAATTCCTGAAGAAGCCTTGTTAACAGGGGCTTTCATGATGTACATGTTGCCGCTTATTCTCCTATTTACCATCGCAATTACCGTGCGTTTAATGGGGGGTGGGGAACTGCTGCAAATTGTGTCTGGTCTATTAGGTCTGATTACTGGCTTTGTATGGGTTAAGCACCGTATGAGTCATCATGATGCCGGTATCAATGTCAAACCAAATGAGGACTTCAAATGAGAGTAAACAAAAATTGGACGGCGTTAGCAATGCTAATGACTTGGCTAATGCTGAGTGTTAGTGTTCAGGCTCGGTCACTACCAGAATTTACCGAACTCGTTGCCGACAATGGTGATGCTGTTGTAAACATCCGAACTCATAACAAAACAGAGCAAACTCCCACTTCAATGCTACCACGTGGTTTGGAGTTACCTGAAGGTTCAGGGATGGATGAGTTCTTCAAAAAGTTTTTTGGTGAACAGGGCGGCTCACCAATGCCGAGAGAAAGTGAATCTCTAGGTTCTGGTTTTGTTTTGTCTTCTGATGGTTACATTCTGACTAATCATCATGTTATCAAAGATGCTGATGAAATCATCGTCCGTTTCAGTGATAGAACTGAATTAGAGGCAAAAGTATTAGGTAGCGATGCACGCAGTGATGTTGCCTTAATCAAAGTCGATGCCAAAAACTTAAAAGCCGTCAAACTCGGTGACTCAGATGATTTGAAAGTGGGAGAGTGGGTGTTAGCGATTGGCTCACCTTTCGGCTTTGACTACTCTGCAACCGCTGGCATTATCAGCGCCTTAGGCCGTAGTTTACCTAGCGATAGTTATGTACCCTTCATTCAAACAGATGTGGCTATTAATCCCGGTAACTCAGGTGGCCCACTATTTAATCTGGACGGCGAAGTGATTGGTATCAACTCACAAATTTATAGCCGTACCGGTGGTTTTATGGGGGTATCGTTTGCTATCCCAATTGGTACCGTCATGAATGTGGTGGATCAGATTAAATCACAAGGCTATGTCAGCCGTGGCTGGTTAGGTGTCGTTATTCAAGATGTAACGCGTGAACTCGCCGAATCGTTTGGTTTATCTAAACCAAGCGGTGCACTTATATCTCGTGTCGTCGACGACAGCCCAGCAGCACGAGCAGGCTTTAAAGCAGGTGACGTGATTCTTGATTTTGATGGTAAAGAAGTAGAGACCTCTTCTGATTTACCACCAATCGTTGGTAGAACTAAAGTAGGTAAAGAAGTAGACGTTGAGGTGATGCGTAATAATAAGCACGAAACACTCAAAGTCACCATCGAAGAACTACCAAAAGATGAAGACCTTACCAACAATAGTTCAAAACCTGGCCGGTTTGTCGATTCACGTTTATCAATGGAAGTTGCTGATATCACACCGGAGCAACGTAAACAGTTTGACGTAGCAAAAGGTGGTGTCATGGTCATGAAGGTTGAACAAGGACCCGCAATCAAAGCTGGTATTAGACCTGGTGATATTCTTCTGAGTATCAACAACACTGATATCCAGGATCCTCATCAATTTATTGAGGTGGCAAAAAAACTGCCTGCTAATAAACCGATTCCTGTGTTAGTACAACGCGGTGGTTCAGCACAATTCCTGGCGTTAGAAATTAAAGAGTAACTTCTCTTTAAATCAAACTAAAAAAGCCGTTGATGTATATCAACGGCTTTTTTTTACCTTCGATGTCAGTTAAATAACGACTTATCTGCTATTATTCATAATACGAACAATTGTTATTAAGATTTTAAAGGTAACGTCAAATCATGCCACCTAGAGTGCTTATAGTTGAGGATGACATCACATTAAACCAACAATTACAGCAGCTTCTTGTGAATGCTGGTTTTGATACGGTGGTAGCACATGATGGTAATGATGGTCTGACAAAATCTATTAGTTTGTCGTTGGATTTAATTTTATTGGATGTGTCTTTGCCAGAAAAAGATGGCTACCAAATTTTAAAAACAATCAGGCAAACACGTGTTACGCCAGTGATTATGCTAACTGCACATGGTGCAGAGGAAGAACGTATTCTTGGATTAAAAAGTGGTGCAGATGATTATTTGTCAAAACCATTTAATTTCACCGAGTTGATATTAAGGATAGAAGCGATTCTCAGGCGTTTAGCACCACAAATCAATGACGATGATCATCATTATCTCAGCAGACACGGTATTGAGTTAAATAAACACAAACAAACCGTTTCGTTTGCGGGCCAAACCATTCCATTTACCCCTATACAGTTCAAACTTTTGTGGACACTGATGCAGAATCCCAAACAAACGCTCAGCAAACCACAACTATATCGTCTCGTATTGGAAAAAGAGTTTAGTCGTTATGACAGAAGTCTTGATATGCATATGAGCCGGGTTAGGCGGAAGTTAGTCTCGGCGGGACTACCCGCTGATCACCTACAAACCGTGCATGGGACAGGATATATTTTATTATGAAGCGTCGCTTACTATGGAAGTTAGTCGCAACCATAGTCATTGGCACTATTTTACTTTTTTGGCTGATACATATTTTGCTACTGCACACAGAGCAACATATGAGTTTCATTGATCAGCGTTACCAGTCTGAATTGAAAGCGTATGCCAAATTGGCGGAGAAATATCATGAAAACGGTGATATTCAATCGCTAAATGAGTGGGTAAAGCATCTTCAAGAAAAAGAAAATACCTGGGTAGCTGTTGTTTCTTCCAATGTTGCACCAGTAGGAAATAGCTATATATCAGAACAATACCAGGAGAGATTTGCTCTTGGTCGTGACATCAGCTGGAAAATACATCTCTATTTCAAAGAAACCCCGACAATGGATTTGCCTTTTTCTGACGGTAAAACACATTTTCTCATCACCTTACCGGATCGAATGCGGCCAGGAGCATACTGGTTTCAGACTAGCTTGCTGTTACAGATCGCCTTGCCTTTATTGTTGATGACCTTAATTAGCTTGATTATCTATCGCCATGTCATGTCACCACTTACTCAACTGGAAAAAGCAACAAGGCAATTTAGTGATGGTAATTTCAATGTGCGTGTCGGGAAAACTTTGGCAAAACGTCAAGACGAAATTACCGCCTTGGGTGACACCTTTGATGGGATGGCAGAGCGAATAGGTCACTTAATTCAAACACAGCGTCACCTCATTTCTGATCTCTCTCATGAACTTAGAACCCCGCTAGCACGAGTGGAATTAGCATTAAGCTGGGCTGAAAATCAGGATCTTGATCCGAAATTGATAGAACGAATTCGATATGAAAGTCAGCAAATGCGTGTATTGGTTGAGGATACACTCACTTTGGCGTGGCTTGATAACGAATGTCCCGATTTACGTCAAGAAACATTAGACTTAACTGATTTGATCGATAGTATCATTGAGGATGCGAGGTTTGAGTTTCCCAAATGCGAAATCAAGGCGACGATGCCAGAGCACGCGATTATTGAAAACAGCAGTGCGCGTGCTATAGGACACGCCTTTGAAAATATTCTCAGGAATGCACTAGCACATACCCCCGATGGCCAAACCGTCAAAGTCATCGTTGAGAAAGTGGCAGATCAATACCAAATCTATATTGATGACTTCGGCCCAGGTATAGCACCACACCATTTAACCAATATCTTTAAACCTTTTTTCAGGCTGGCTCATTCTGGGCGTCAGCTTCATCGTGGATTTGGTGTGGGTTTGAGCCTGGCTAAACGCCATATTGAAGTGTGTGGAGGACAACTGAGCGCTGAGAACTTAGTGACGGGTGGTTTAAGAATGAACATGGTCCTACCTGCAAGTTAGGGGTGAAATGTAACAATTGTAAATTTCATATTCATCATCTCGCTTAATCATTAGAATGCGATCTTGTTTTATTTGATAATGATTATTATTAACGAGGTGGTTGTGAGTAAAAGCTTAAACCCAATTAGTCATCGGACTGTACTTTCTGTCGCGCTTTTCGCCGCGATGTTTTCACAGGCTGCAATAGCTGAAGAAATAATCTTGGACACTGTTGAGGTGACTGGTAACACGATTACTCCTGAACTTAACAGCGTGACCGCTGAACAAATTGAAAAAGTTCAGGCGAATGATTTGGAAGATTTATTCAGTCAATCACCAGAAATATCTGTCGGTGGTGGTGTCGATATCGCTCAGAAACTCTATGTGCGAGGTATTGAAGACCAATTGCTGAGCATCAGTATTGATGGCGCTGTTCAGGCAACACGTTTATTTCACCATGCTGGGCGCATCAGTATTGAGCCAGAACTTCTTAAACGTGTTGAAGTGAATGCCGGCTCAGGTAATGCGCTATCAGGTGCTGGAGCACTTGGTGGTTCAGTCAAATTTGTTACTAAAGATCCTGAAGATATGCTGAAGCCGGGCGAGCAATTTGGTGGCTTGGTCAAAGGCATGTTCTCCAGCAATACAGATTCGTTTAAAACAAATACCACACTGTTTGGTCGTCTGACTGATGACTGGAGTGCTATGGTTTCTGCGACCAACTACAACGCTGATGCCTATGAGGATGGTAATGGCGATGAAG
>NZ_DIAC01000080.1:0-584 GCF_002414625.1 Methylophaga sp. UBA5088
ACTTACACGATAATATTGCTCAGTTGCGTCGACAAGTGATTAGCATGCACCGTTATCTTGCACCAGAGCGGGATGCCCTGGCTCGCCTGACACTGGAGATGATATCCTGGTTATCTGATTATGATCGGATTCAGATTCATGAAATCAGTGACACGCTGATTCGTTACATCGAAAATCTGGACGCTGTGCGTGAACGGGCTGTATTGGTTCAGGAAGAACTGCATAGTAAAACCGCTGAACAACTCAATGCACGTATGTATGTGCTGTCTGTGATTGCTGCTGTGTTTTTACCTTTAAGCTTTGTGACAGGCTTATTGGGGATTAATGTGGGTGGCATTCCAGGCGCGAATGATAGTCATGCTTTTACTGATGTCATCATCATGCTGACTGTTGTAGCTCTGATATTATTAATTTTATTCCGTTGGAAGAAATGGTTTTAATCAGGCTTTAAACGGTGAATCAATCACTTAGTTAATCTGCTTAAAAATAATCCTTAACAAAGATAAAAATTTCTTCATTTTTTTCGAGCAAACTTCAAAAAGATGTTGTAGAATGCCTCGCTTTCTTGGGGTGCTTAGCTCAGC
>NZ_DIAC01000080.1:772-2336 GCF_002414625.1 Methylophaga sp. UBA5088
ATCCCCTCAGCACCCACCAAGAAAATCTCCTCTTCTATTCCAGCCCGCTTGTTTATCCCACCTTTTTTGTGCATTGTATGACCTTGGAACATTAACCCCAAGGTGCTGAAATGGACTTCACTCCGATATTCTCTTCTTTATTGTCTCTCTGGTATTTCATTCCGTTATTTCTCTGTCTGGCCGTTCTTCGCTCAGCCTGGTTCAAAGGCATGATGGGTGAGTTTATGGTCAACGTGATTGCCCGATGGCAATTGGATAAACAGCATTATCATTTAATCAAAAACGTGACCCTGCCGACAGAAGATGGCACGACTCAGATTGATCACATAATCGTCTCTGTTTATGGCGTGTTTGTCGTAGAAACCAAAAATATTCGCGGCTGGATATTTGGCAGTGCTTCTCAGAAAAATTGGACTCAGCAACTTTATAAGCACAAATACCGTTTTCAAAATCCACTTCATCAAAATCATAAACACCTCAAAACACTTCAAACCTTGCTCGACTTAAGAGACGAACACGTCTTTTCCGTCATTGTTTTTATTGGTGACAGCCACTTTAAAACACCGATGCCAGATAATGTGACTTATGGCTTGGGCTATGCTCGCTATATAAAATCAAAAACAAATCCTGTGCTGACGCCGGCAGAAAAGGACGCCATCATTGCTCAAATTGAATCTGGTCGCCTTTCACGCAGCTTGAAAACAAACAGAGAGCATGTGGCTCATGTAAAGCAATTAGTTGAGCGGCAGCAAACGGACGAACCACTATGTGCTCGCTGTGGCCATAAAATGGTTAAACGCCAAAGCAAAAAAGGTGACAATGCCGGTCAGTTTTTCTGGGGCTGTAGTCAGTACCCGAAATGCCGTAATATCAGACCTGTTTAGAAGCTCCCTTTTTACTAAAGGATACACAATGAAATGGCGTGGTAGACAGAGAAGCAGCAATATTGAAGATCGTCGTAGTCAAGGCGTTTCAGCTGTTCGTAGTGGCTCTGGCGGTATTATCCGTTTGCTACCAGCTATCTTTCGATTACTGGGTTTTAAAGGCACGGCCATTCTGCTGATAGGTGTTGTGTTGTTGGCGACATTCACAGGTAACTTACCGGCATTATTATCTTTGTTCGGTATCCCCGCTTCTGCCCCTACCGTCTCATCCTCCGAACCATTGCAAGAAACCGCTGAAGAAAAAGAACGTGTCGACTTTGTCTCCGTCATTCTTGCTGATACTGAAGAAACCTGGTCAGCGATCTTTAGCGATAATGGCCAACGTTATACCCCACCCAAACTGGTTTTATTTCGCGGTGTGGTGAATTCAGCGTGTGGTACAGCTCAATCGGCTATGGGGCCCTTTTATTGTCCGGCCGATCAGCGTGTGTATATCGACCTGAGTTTTTATGATCAATTACAGAATCAGTTAAATGCCCCGGGTGACTTTGCTCAGGCTTATGTCATCGCTCACGAAGTGGGTCATCATATTCAGACTTTATTAGGCATATCGCAACAAGTGAATGCGGCTCGAAATAGCATAAGCCAGGTTGAATGGAATAAGTTATCAGTTAAGCAAG
>NZ_DIAC01000080.1:2512-4109 GCF_002414625.1 Methylophaga sp. UBA5088
GCAAGAATTACAGGCTGATTGTTTTGCTGGCATCTGGGCACATCACGCGAATAAAGCAAGGCAGTTATTAGAAGTGGGCGATCTGGAAGAAGGATTAACAGCAGCCAGTGCTATTGGCGATGATACATTACAAAAACAAGCCACCGGCGTGGTGCGACCTGACTCATTCACACATGGCAGTTCGGCTCAACGCGTGTCATGGTTTAAAACCGGCTATGAGAACGGTCATGTTGAAGCATGTGATACATTTAAGTGAATATAATACAGATTAGGTTTTCACGCTTAAGTGATGATTTTTATAAATTTATGAGATATTGCACAGCTTTTTCACTGTGTTTATGTTTCAATTAGAAAAAACTTTTATAAAAGCTTTAGGGAGAAAGAGATTGAAACAACGAATGCTGTTATGGATAGTAGCAACACGTAATAGTTTTGTTTCTTTACTCCCGTTGACATTACTTCGTGTAACACTCGACTTACTTGTCTATTTCCCCTGGAATTCATACCAAACGTTTATGACGAACTTGTTTGGTGATGGTTGGAAAGAGCCATTAACTCAGATGACTCATCTTACGTTTAGTTTTTTTGCCTTGGCGCTGACAACCATTATTGCTGTTCAATTAGCCTATAAACTTAACAGTCGGAGCACATCTGAAACTGATGTGCCCACACCTCTAATGATTGCTATCAGCGCGGCCATAAATTTTATCGTTGTGTTGACTCTATTAGGCTATTCGGCTCTTAGTTTCAGTATCGAATCAATGATGCTTTCGATCATATTAGGCGTTGCAACCGCTGAATTAATCTCATGGTTGACACATAAACGTTTACCAGACTTATTACACCTATCCATCGAATCAGATACGGCTTTTTATAATGCCATGCGATTAACTCCGACCATTGTCCTTGTCGGGGTTTTCTTTTTTCTGCTTGCCGCTTTTCTTGCTGTATTGCCCGACTTCCCCGATGCGTACAATACAATGACAAGCTGGGCACAGAAAACAGGGTACGGTGCATGGGTGCTCAGCACACTCACCGTATTGATTAATCAAAGCTTATGGTTTGTCGGCATTCATGGTGGAATTGCTATTGAGTCATACCAGCAAGGGGCATTTTTTATTAATGATGTTGTTGCCATCAGTACTGATTGGGTAACACGGTCTGTTTACGAAAGCTTCGTTTTAATAGGTGGCTCAGGCGCAACCATGGGATTGGTTATCGCCATATTAGTGGCCACACGCACAGGTGTTCAAAATAAGGTCGCCAAAATTTCAGTTATACCTAGCCTCTTTAACATTAACGATATTTTGATTTATGGTTTACCTATCGTTCTTAACCCTCGGTATTTAACCCCCTTTTTCGCCGTGCCACTGATATTGATGGCAATATCATTGCTGGCCTTTCAATCAGGCTTGATTGACGTAGTCAATTCATCCGGTGCGACCTGGACTACACCACCTCTTTTATCAGCCTGGTTAATCACTGAGTCATGGTACGGTGTAGCATTACAACTACTGTCAATCGGTATGAGTACAGTGTTCTATCTACCCTTCGTTCGTAAAGCAGAGGTTTACAGACAGCAACAAGAACAACTGGC
>NZ_DIAC01000080.1:4262-6661 GCF_002414625.1 Methylophaga sp. UBA5088
GCAAATTATTAGCCGCCAAGACAAAGTCGGCATGATTGCCAGGGATCTGGTGTATGACCTGCGTCAGGCTATTTACCGCAATGAATTAACGGTTGTTTACGAACCTAAGCATCATCGTGCTGGTCACATTGTGGGCGTTGAAGCGCTGGTACGTTGGACACACCCACGCTACGGCTTTGTGTCCCCTGCCATGCTCGTGATGCTGGCAGAAGACAGTGGCGATATCAACAAACTAGGTAATTGGGTGTTTGAACAATGCTGCATCACTAAAGCCAAATGGAATAAAGAAGGCCATCATGCTCTGACGATGGCAATAAATATTTCACCACTCCAGCTCAATGATAATGCCTTGCCTGCATTTCTCACACGTTGTATTCAACAATACGGACTCAGTACGGATGAAATTGAATTAGAAATTACTGAGTCATCTGAAATTTCTGACTCGAAGCAAGTAGAAAAAATCTTACAGGAAATCAGTGATCTCGGTATTCATCTGGCCATGGATGATTTTGGTATGGGCTACTCATCGCTTTTACATATGCGTCGCTTTACTGTGAATGCGATTAAAATTGATGGGTCGATTACCCGGGATGTGCTAACGAACTCTACCAATGCCGATATTATCCGCACTATCAGTGCATTGGGTAAATCTCAGAAAGTCTCGGTTGTGGCTGAATATGTAGAAACGCTAGAACAAAGAGAGGCCCTAGTGGAAATGGGCTGTGATATATTCCAAGGCTACTATCATAGTCCCCCGTTAAAACCTGAAGATTGCCCTATGTATTTTTTAACTCACCGTATCGAAGGTGCTCAGTAAATGACAAGCGCTGCCAATACAGTCATGACCTTATATAACTGGAATATACTCATTCTTCCCAGTGGTGAGGAAATCTTTGTGGGTTTACGTCAACGGCCAGAAACCGTGCCGCCATTCAAGCCAGTGGATGAAGAAGATGAGTTACTGCCTTTTACATTACGCAATAGCAGTCCTATTAAAGAGTTTAATCAAGCCCAAGGCATAGGCTATACCGAGTCAGGTAAGCGTTATGTTGTGATAGGCCAAGCCAGCGATCCTACCGGCATGATTCAACTGAGCGTGAATCAGATGATGCCGGCTGAACAAATCAACTGGAAATTTCCATTTCATGACTGACTTTCCTGTCAGTCATTAATTACGTCATTAAATTTGTTTTTCTATTGTATAAACCTGTTTTTTATTATCTGTTACTTCTGCTTTCAGCACACCATGCCCTTCTTTGCCCGCCGGTAACACAAAACGCATGCTGGGATCTTCGCTAATAGAAATGCCTGTATCAATGGTCATTAACACTTCATCATCCAATGTTATCAGCATTTTTTCGACATAATGAGCGGGTATGTAACCACGGGTTTTTAAATCCATCTGTAAACCACTGTTGTTAGGGTGGCTGATGACCACCTGAACCGGTTTGGCTTGCTCCGTATCCCCATCACGATAACGAATCTGCATTTTGCCAAGTCTGGCCATTGCCGCTACCTGGTCTTTCGCTGCAGGAGCACTGCAACCACCAGACGCCTTAACAAACCGTTTCACCATATGCAGGCTGCCGTCATTCATTTCTGCTATGGCTCGAATATAGGTGTATTGATCGACCCGCATTCGTGTGGAAATATCCACCGTTTCTAATGCCGGTGATAAATGGAAGTTAGCCGAATATGGCATGGGGTTATTATCAATAAAAACGTGGAGATTTTTGATATACGAATTGGTCGTTTGTGGTTTCTTTGAAATAAGATGAATCGGCACTATCGCCGCATCTTCTGCTCTTTTCGGTGCCTCGATAATTAACCAGTCATCCGCATCTTCTAGAATGGTTTTATCTTCAAAGTAGATTTCTTTCAGGGTTTGCCATTGTTCTTCAGGCTCATCATCAGCCATGCTTAACCACGGCAAGAAGACTAAGCTCAATAAAGCAGCAAAGCCGAAATGTTTTAATAATATTTTCATTGTTCTATTCCCATTCCAGTTCGGTAAAAGCAGCGGTGATGTTGCGTTTATGATAATCATCAAATAACAACCACTTGCCCTTCTCACTCAGACCGACAGATTCGGTTGCTTCGTTGATGGTGCCCATATCATAAATAATGGCTCTGATTTGCTCTCTAATCGTACTGAAATAATGCGCTTCATCATCAAAGGCTTGTTGCCACTCTTCATGTTGAGCAGGTCCATGGCCGGGAATCACCGTATTTAACTTCATGGATTTAAGTGCTTCAATTGTGCTTAGCCAGCCATTAATACTGCCATCCAGGGCTGGAATCCGTTTTACAAAGAGTAGGTCGCCGGTCCATAAGGTTTTGGTTTTTTTATCCAGCACCGTCAGATCATTATCTGTGTGTGAGGTGGGATAGCTGGTCAG
>NZ_DIAC01000080.1:6752-8209 GCF_002414625.1 Methylophaga sp. UBA5088
GATAGCTGGTCAGAACCAGTTCACGCTCACCCAAGTCAATAGTGATGGGGTCATCCACACTCACTAATTGGGTGGGCTCAATAAACTCTGTGCCTTCAAAGTGAGGCCCCAGAATGTCACTGAAACGGGTTTCATAAAACGATTTTCGGGCTTCGATTGCAGCTGGCATTTTATCGTTGCCAATAAAGGTTGCTTCAGTCTCTTTGAATGCTGCATTGCCTAAAAAATGATCCGGATGAGCATGCGTGTTGATGACATAACAAATCGGTAAATCACTTTTGTCGCGTATCGCTGCAAAAAGCGATTTCCCTTCAAGGTAACTGCCACCGGTATCAACTACGGCAATACACTTTTCACCGATGATAAAACCAGTATTGGCTATTTCACCTTTATTGTCCCGATTGGCATCTTCCTGAACACCCTGGTGATAATAAATACCCTCACTCACTTGTTTTACTGGGTATTCTTCCGCATTGACATTCAGCATCAACAGGGTACTAATGGCTAATGTCATGGCACTTAACGTGACTTTTGTTTTATTTTTCATTTCTCTCCCCTTTTTTATATAGGGTGTGTTTTTTCTCAGTATTTATTTTGGTTTAATCATATTTTTGACTTCTGAGATAGCGTTGGCAGGAAAACCACCTTGCTCTGCATGACGCAAGATTAAATCCTTACTTTCAGCTTTGTATACACAATAGATTTTATTATCTGTCACATAACTTTCTACCCACTCAATTTCCGGCCCCATCTCTCTTAAAATTGAACAGGATTTGTGCGTTATCTGGTCCAGATCATTATTGGTCAAATCACCTGCACCTGCAATTTCTCGCTCGATAATATATTTATTCATCTTATTACCTCTTAAAAATGACCGGTCGTCTTTATAACCGGCTGAAAAAAATCAACGTCATTTAACGTTGAAGAAAATAGTCGTCCAGTAATTGCGATAAACAACGTGATAACGGGGCTGTCGATCTTTCCACTTTCATATGCAGTAACGCGCCTTGCCATTGATCGAACAGCAGCATTGCCATGTTATCTGCAGACATATCATCACGAATAATACCTAAGGCCTGGCCTTCACTGAGTCCATGACTTATAAGCTGACAATAATCCGTGATCGCGGCGAGTAATGTCTGTCGGCATAACTCACTGGAGGTACTGATTTCTCCCATCATATCGCCTAGTAAACAACCACCGCTAAAATCAGAGTGTTCCAGATCAGTTATCAAAGAGTCGAAATACGCTTTTATAGCCTGATGACCATTTAAGTCTGAATTATCCAAAAAGCCTTGTAATCTGGAAATGAAAGGCGTGATGTAATGCGTAATTGCCTCGGATGTGAAATTTTCTTTACTATCAAAATAACTATAGAACGATCCTTTTGGCACCTTGACTGTGTCGAGTATCAGTTTGATGCCTGTTCCATGATAACCATGCTTCATCAGTAACTG
>NZ_DIAC01000123.1:0-1744 GCF_002414625.1 Methylophaga sp. UBA5088
GCTTTACTGGTGACAAGAGCTTCTCACTGCCCATACGATTTGTTACTCAGAGAATTAGAAGGTGAGCTGAAATGTGATATCCCTCTGATTATTGGTAATCATCGTGATTTAGAGGATATGGCGCGTCAGTTTGATAAACCGTTCTATCATTTACCGATAACGGCTGAAACCAAACAAGCACAAGAAGCTGAGATAAAACGTTTGCTGGCAGAGTTTGATATTGATTTGATTGTGATGGCGCGCTACATGCAAATTTTATCAGAGGATTTTGTCACCGAGTTTTCTGGTCGGATTATTAATATTCACCACGGGTTCTTGCCAGCCTTCCAAGGGGCGAAGCCGTATCATCAGGCTTATGAGCGTGGCGTTAAAATTATTGGTGCTACAGCGCATTATGCGACAGCTGAGTTAGATGAGGGACCGATTATTGCCCAGGATATACAACATGTTCAGCATGATAACAGTCCGCAAGATTTGGTAATGATGGGAAAAGATATTGAACGTATTGTGCTGGCGAGAGCCGTGAAAGCACATATTGAGCACCGCATTATTATCAATGGTCGACGTACCATTGTGTTTTCAGAAGGTGCCTGATTAATCAAAATAAGGAGTCGATTGCATGTCAAGTAAGACGATCATGATTACCGGCGCTACCTCTGGGTTTGGGGAAGCTTGTGCCAGACTATTTGCCAGTCATGGCTGGCAATTAATTCTGACTGGTCGACGTCAGCAACGGTTAGACGATCTTCAGCAGGAGCTGGGTGGTAAAGATAAAGTGGCGACCTGCTGCTTTGACGTGACCGACAGAAAAGCCGTCGAATCTGCGATTAATAGTTTGTCAGAGCCATTTAAAAAAATTGATGTGTTATTAAATAATGCGGGTTTGGCACTAGGTTTAGAACCTGCCCACGAAACCAATTTAGATGATTGGGAAAAAATGGTGGATACCAACATCAAAGGTTTACTTTACTGTACCCGCACAGTTTTACCGATGATGACGGAGCGTCAATCAGGTTACATCATCAATATCGGCTCAGTAGCAGGGAATTGGCCTTATCCTGGGGGGAATGTTTACTGTGGTACTAAAGCCTTTGTCAGACAATTCTCATTGGCGACACGGGCTGATTTATTAGGCACGAATGTGCGAGTGACGAATGTGGAACCGGGCAATGCCGAAACGGAGTTTTCTAGAGTGCGTTTTAAAGCGGACGAAGCTCGTGCAGATAAAGTCTATGAAGGCACCCGCGCCTTAGATGCTGAAGATATTGCTAACACGGTATGGTGGCTGGTGAATACGCCAGAGCATGTTAATGTGACGACGATTGAAGTTATGCCGACACATGAAGCAAATGGTCCAATGGCATTTCATCGCCAATAAAACCTAAAAGACCGGGGCCTCCCGGTCTTGTCATTTCTCAGCCAAAAAGCCAGCTGGTTGGATTAGGATGCGGCTGCTGTTGATCCAGATATTTCATACCTTTCACGCAACGCACCACGACCCAGACAACCCAGAACAGTAAGACCATATAGCCGACTAAAAAGAACGCGAAGAGCACGCCGATAAACAAATATAGAAATCCTATCCAGAATGTTCGAATCTGAAACTGATAGTGTGACTGTAACCATGCCGCAGCATCGTCTTTATTAATATAGGCAATCACGACTGCAACAAAGCCTAAAAACTGAATAAGAATATTAGCGATAAATAATAAGTACACCAGTTTGACTGTGTTCTGACTGGCTT
>NZ_DIAC01000123.1:1838-6522 GCF_002414625.1 Methylophaga sp. UBA5088
TTGATTCGGTCATGCTGCTTTCCTGATTGATGTTTTGAAACAATCTACCAAACTTAGTGCTTATTTAGCCACTGCATAACAAAGCGACTTATTACCACGAGTACGAATAAGGTCCAGACGGTCATCGCTCCCATTGGTACATCAAACAATAATGCCAATATCAGACCGAAGAAATAGCCCAAAAAGCCAATACCATAACCAAGCAAGAGCTTATGATGGGGTTTCTCAAAACCGCGGCTGGCGAGGGCTGGCAAAATTAAACTGGCAAAGACCAGATATACCCCGACTAATTGCACAGAGGCCGTGACGGTGAATGAAAAGACAATATAAAAAAGCCAGTTACGCTGTGCTCGCATGGTGAACCAGACAATTAACAAGGCAGCATAAAGCAGAGCGACCCATATCAATTGAGACGATGTCACCCATAAAATCTGTCCCACTAATAGATCGTGAAGTAACTCATCACTATGTGGTGCATGACTAACCAGTAATATTCCACCACTGGCCGCCAGAATAAATAATAAGCCGATCAAGGCTTCTACAATATGAGGATACCGTTTCTCTAACCACAGCACCAAAACAGAGGCGGTGAGAGCGCTACCTGCAGCACTGATTTGTAACCAGGGCCCGTGCATATCGCCGATAAAAATGGTGGCGGCCATCACTCCCAGTGCGGCCATTTGGGCAATAGCAAGATCGATGAAGATAATGCCACGTTTCAGTACTTCTTGCCCCAACGGCACATGTGTTGTCAGAACTAACATGCCTGCCACGAGGGCAGGCAATATTAGCGACCAATCAAGATTGATCAGGTTCATTTAGCACCATCTAGAAGTAAATCGATGGTGTTGTCGTACAGTTCAAATAAATTTGTACTTTGTTCATTACCGCCAACAGTGAAAGGCAGTACCACTTTCGTGATACCGGTTTTATCTACTAACCAGTCGGTCGCTCTTGATGATTGATAGGCTGAGACAATCACCATTTTTGCTGGTGTTTGCTTCAGCTTTTCAACTACTGACTGCAACTGATTTACAGTCGGTGGTACAGCAGGTTTAGCTTCCAATACAGCTACTTCATTTAACCCTAACCAGTTCACTAGATAAATCCAGTTTTTATGTTGAACAGCAATAGGCACACCTTTGAGGGGAGCTGCTTTTTGCTGCCACTGGTTCATCGCCGCTTGCCAGCGTTGTTCAAAATCCTGCCAGCGCTGTTCATAGTTATTAGCATTTTCAGGATCACGTTTCTTGAGACGTTGAGTCAACGCTTTAGCAACGTTGATGATGTTCTCAGGACTTGTCTGAATATGCGGATTACCAGACGCGTGAACATCACCTTGGCTACGATCAACCATGACGGGTTTATCCAGTAAACGAATATAATCAGAAGCCATAAAGTAACCTTCAGCACCT
Source organism: Methylophaga sp. UBA5088 (assembly GCF_002414625.1). Taxonomy (NCBI): domain Bacteria; kingdom Pseudomonadati; phylum Pseudomonadota; class Gammaproteobacteria; order Thiotrichales; family Piscirickettsiaceae; genus Methylophaga; species Methylophaga sp. UBA5088. Next base: position 3,254 of record NZ_DIAC01000123.1, read on the forward strand.
CTTTGGATATTAGGATTACCCGCTTTGCGTTGTAGTAATGGCAACCAGCCTGTTTCTAACTCAGCGCCTGTACATACCAATAAATCAGTCTGGCGTGCTTTAGCAATCAAACTTGGACGTGCCTGAATATAGTGCGGATCCTGTAAACCTCTGGTTGCACTGAAAACAGACACATCGTCACCACCTAACTCTTTAGTTAAAGAGGCCCATTCCGGCTCACAGGCAAACACTGAAAGTTGCGCCCATACTGGCGAGCTCATTACAAATAAAAAAGTAAAAATAAACGCTTTCATGTAGAACTCCTAGTATTGATGCGCGCCATGAGCGCCAAGGCTGACGGTATATTGCAGTATCATCTGCCAATCATCATCGTCGTATGATTGATCGTGATTAATTTGTGCACGAATACGACTGAATTCACTTGGGAGGTATTCCACCATTGCACTGCTACGTTGAGGATGGTTTCTACCACCTTCTAGACCCGCATCCGCTAGCAATTCTTCATCCGACGCACGGTGCTTGCTACCTAACCAGTCATAACGCAGGCCGGAGCGCCATTGCGGATTAAATTGATAAATACCTTCTACATAGCCGCCATATTGTTTGCCATCGTAACGAGCAAACTCGTCACTGCCATGACTGATATCGCCATCATCATGCAGATACATAAACTCACCGATCAAGGTCAGGTTTTCCTGACGGAAATTACCATTCGGTGCCCATTTGTATACCAATGATAAATTGGTGATATCAGTGTCACCATTGAACACGGCTGAACTTTCTTCTTCGTCATCATGACCATGATGGTGTCCACCATCATAAGAACGATCATCAGGGCTTGCACGCCAGTGAGATATACCGGCCTGCCAGCTGCTTTCTATACCAATATCACCACCTGTTTTCGCATAGACCAGCCAGTCACCGATGCCACTGTGTTCACCACTGCCAGGATAGCTATCACCATTACCAACGCTGGTACCGACTTCAAACATGTAGTCTGTTGGTAACAGATAAGATAGCTTCACACCATCAGTTGAAAGTTGGTTGCCAAATAAGCCACGATAAATCAAAGGCGCGTCAGCAAAATTCCAGGCATGTACGTGACGTTCATTTAAGTAGCCAATAGGGGTAAAATAGCGACCAGCACGAATGGTCATGCCATTGCCTAAACCCAGAGTTTCAATAAATGCTTCTTCTATTTCCAGCTCTGTTTCACCTTCATGCTCATGTACAGCCAAAGTCGCCTGACCATAAAAGAGTTGATCGATGTTTGAGCTGACGGTTAATTCACTTTCTCCAAGAGAGAAGCCTTCTTCCACTAAACCGCCCTCGCCTTGGACATTAAACCCGTCCAGAGAGTAATCCTCAGCATTGTTCTGGTACTGGCTGAACGTACCGTTTAATACCATACTGATAGCTGGATTAAAGGTATTGCTGTTATTAGGTGAAGCAACAGGAGCTGGCGCTTCAGGAATCATTGCGACTTCATTGGCAACAGTCTGTGTATTCGCTTCTGCTTCAGATAGTCGTTCTTCCAGTTTTTGGATACGTTGCTCATAATCAGCACGCATTTTTGCGATTTCTTGTTTAAGATCATCAATATCGCCAGCAAATGCAGGTGATACCGGGCTCAGTGCAGCTGTCATCAGCAACACAAGCAATTTTTTGCTTTTCATAAACTTTCCTCATAGCCATAAGCTACAGCTACAGATTAGTCGTTCGCGGATCGGGAGCATGATTAAAATAGAGAGATCAGGTAAGGCTATGAAAAAAATGGTGGGGCGCGGATAAGATAAGATTGGCGCTGCGCGAACGGCAGTGTTATTACAGGAGAGTCCACCTCAAGACTGAGTGTGGCTCGAGACTGATGAAGGCTAACTTCAGTAGCTACGTCAGCAAGCGGGAAATGACTGATGGCATTTAGGCGCTCACATTGCGCTTCTGCATGATGAAATGCGTGTTCAGCATCATGCCAGACAGCAAACGACTGTAACAGCAGCACAATGGCTGCTATCACATAGAGGTAGTGTCGTTTTTGATGTGCGTGAATCAACGGCATTGCCTAATCAACAAGGAGATAACTGAGCAGTCTTTCATAAATGTCTGATAGGGTGTCAAGATCAGCTGTAGCAACACATTCATCTATTTGATGAATCGTTGCATTCAACGGTCCGAGTTCTATCACCTGTGTGCCAGTGGGCGCAATAAAGCGTCCATCTGATGTACCGCCAGAAGTCGAGAGTGTTGTCTGGTAGCCTGTCACATCAGAAATAGCCTGTTGAACAGCTTCCAACAATTGACCGCTTGCGGTACGAAATGGCTGGCCTGAAAGCTCCCAGTTCAACTCATACTTCAATGCATGTTTGTCTAATATGGCATGGACACGCTGTTTTAACTCTTCGTGTGTGACTTCTGTTGAGTAGCGGAAATTAAATACAACCTCAGCCGTGCCTGGGATGACATTGGTGGCACCTGTGCCAGAGTTGATATTGGACACTTGAAAGCTGGTTGGCGGAAAGTCTTCATTGCCCTGGTCCCACTCAATGCTGCACAATTCGGTCAGTGCAGGGCTGAGAAGATGGATAGGGTTTTCTGCAAGATGCGGATAAGCAATATGACCTTGCTTACCTTTAATACTCAGGCGGCCATTTAAAGAGCCACGACGACCGTTTTTGACAATATCGCCGACTTTATCCGTACTTGAAGGCTCACCTACCAGACACCAGTCAATATGTTCCCCACGGCTTTGTAAGGTTTCAACCACTTTCACCGTGCCGTTTACTGCTGGGCCTTCTTCATCGCTGGTAATCAGAAAAGCGATACTGCCCTGATGATCTGGATGTTTTTTGACAAAGCGCTCACAGGCTGTGATAAAGGCAGCAATACTGCCTTTCATATCAGCCGTACCACGTCCATACATCATGCCATCGACGATATTAGCTTCGAAGGGAGGATGACTCCAGCGCTCGACAGGGCCTGTTGGCACAACGTCAGTATGCCCAGCAAACGCCAGAACAGGACCTTTATTTCCTCGGCGAAGCCAGAGGTTATCCACGTCGTCGAAACACATGTGTTCAGCATGGAAACCATAAGGTGCCAGCCGATCCGCTATCATGATCTGGCAGCCTTTGTCTTCGGGAGTGACACTGTCACGACGAATTAATTCTTGGGTCAGTTGTATGGTTTCAGACATGAACGTTTCTTGTGTTTGAGGTTATAAACGAATACCGATGGTGAATGACAAACTGGCACCACCTAACATAATGACC
>NZ_DIAC01000123.1:6644-8448 GCF_002414625.1 Methylophaga sp. UBA5088
TGACATCAACGCCATATTGATGATTACCGCAGCCGATACCTGGAATGATAGCGGGCAAAACTCTGCTAAGAAAATGTAAGTTAAACCAACTGTTGATAAACATCTTCTTTAAATCCGACTATGGTCGTTGAGTCGTTGACCAAAACGGGGCGCTTAATCAGAGTAGGGTTTTCCAACATGAGTTCAATCGCGGTTTTTTCATCCAGATTGTCCTTACGTGGGTCATCCAGTTTCCGCCAGGTTGTGCCTCGTTTATTCAACAAAGTCTCCCAGTCAACGGACTGAAGCCATTCTTTGACGGTGCTCTCTTCAAGACCTTGCTGACGAAAATCGTGAAACACATAGTCAATAGAGTGTGCCTCAAGCCAGCTTCGTGCTTTTTTGACCGAATCACAGTTTTTAATACCGTAGAGAATCATTGTAGTCACATGTATATAAGGCTAAAAATAAAAAGGGGTGAGCAATAACGATTTGCTCACCCCTAATGTTATCTGAATAAAATGATACTAGATATCACGTAATAATTCATTAATACCCACTTTGCCACGTGTTTTTTCGTCAACTTGTTTAACGATAACCGCACAGTACAGGCTGTATGAACCATCTTTAGAAGGTAAGTTACCAGACACCACAACAGAACCTGCAGGGATGCGACCATAAGTGATTTCACCGGTCAGGCGATTGAAGATTTTTGTGCTTTGACCAATATAAACGCCCATTGAGATAACTGAGCCTTCTTCCACAACAACACCTTCAACTACTTCAGAACGAGCACCAATGAAGCAGTTATCTTCAATGATGGTTGGGCCGGCTTGTAAGGGTTCTAATACACCACCGATGCCTACGCCACCAGAAAGGTGAACGTTTTTACCGATTTGAGCGCAGCTACCTACCGTCGCCCAAGTATCGACCATGGTGCCAGAATCAACATAAGCACCAATATTGACATAAGAAGGCATCAAAACAACACCAGGTGCGATGTATGATCCGCGACGAACCGCTGCTGGTGGTACAACACGCACACCGGCTTTGTTAAAGTCATCTTCATTAAAGTTGGCAAATTTAGGCTCAACTTTATCGAAATAGTTGGTTTCTGCACCAGGCATGATTTTGTTGTCATTTAAACGGAATGATAATAAAACCGCTTTTTTCAGCCATTGGTTAACAACCCAGTCACCATTTTGTTTTTCTGCAACACGAGCTGAACCGTTATCCAGCATCGTTAATGCTTCATTGACTGCATTTCTGACATTGCTATCAGCGTTAGCAGGGTTAATCTCAGCACGGCGTTCAAACGCCTCTTCAATAATTTGTTGAATATCACTCATTGGTGTCTACTCCATTGATTTAATTATAAACTTTCAATAAGGCTGCGAATGCGATGTGCAGCTTCTATACATTCTTCCAGCGGGGCAACCAACGCCATGCGAATACAATTCGAACCAGGATTGCCCGCAGTGGTGTCACGGCCTAGATAGGTGCCTGGTAAAACGGTGACATTTTGTTGTTCAAATAATTGTCTGGCAAATGCCGTATCAGCAATGGGCGTTTCAGCCCACAAATAGAAACCGGCTTGCGGCATAGATACTGACATGACTGGCGCTAAAATTTCTAATACCGCATTAAATTTTTCCAGATACAGCTCACGATTATGAACAACATGATCTTCATCATTCCAGGCGGTGATGGAGGCCGCCTGTGTAGCAGGTGGCATTGAGCAACCATGGTACGTGCGGTAGCGTAGAAATTGTTTCAGAATATCAGCATCACCAGCGACAAAACCACTTCTCAAGCCAGGGGCGTT
>NZ_DIAC01000123.1:8621-12574 GCF_002414625.1 Methylophaga sp. UBA5088
CAGGGGCGTTCGAACGTTTCGACAGACTATGAAAAACCACACAACGGCTCATATCAGTATAACCAGCCGCATAAGCTGCTTCTAATAAACCGACGGGCGGGTTCGTTTCATCGGGGTAGATTTCGGAATAACATTCATCAGAAGCAATCACGAAATCATACTGATGCGCCAACTCAATTAAACGTGTCAGAGTCGCTTGATTAATGACAGCGCCAGTTGGATTGCCTGGGCTGCAGATATAGATTAACTGACAACGTTGCCAGGTATCTGCACTAATCGCATCAAAATCTGGAATAAAGTCGTTACTGGCAGAACAATTCATATAATAAGGTTCTGCACCTGCCAAAATAGCCGCACCTTCATAAATTTGATAAAACGGATTAGGCATTAAAACTAATGGTGCTTTGTCGCGATCAATGACTGCTTGAGCAAACGCAAATAAAGCCTCACGCGTACCATTTACCGGAAGCACCTGAGTCATGGCGTTGATATGGCCATCCAGATTGAATCTATCATTCAACCAAGTCGCTATGGCATGACGCAGCTCATTCGTACCGGCGGTGGTGGGGTAGGATGACAGTCCATGAAGATGGGTGATGACTGCTTCGGTAATAAATCCTGGCGTTGGGTGTTTGGGTTCACCTATCGACAGTGCAATATGTGCCTTGTCTTCAGGTGGCACACAGCCTTGTTTCAGTTGAGCCAACTTTTCGAAAGGATAGGGGTGCAGTTTTGCCAGTTCTGGATTCATAATTCCAAATGAATGAGTGAAAAAATCAGACCATTATAACGGGTTGGAGCAATCTCGTGTTATAAGGTGTGCCATGACAAATACGAATAACCAACAATTTAATCTTGCTGTACTCGGTATCTTATTTTCCTCAGCTATGTGGGGATTGATTTGGTATCCAATGCGCTTACTCGAACAACAAGGCCTTCCTGTCGTTTGGTCTACTTTACTCATGTATTTTGCTGCCGCCATCGTGGCCACAGCCATGTTGTTCAAACAGAAAAAAGATTTTTCAGGTTACTGGCCCCCCAGTCTTTGGGCGCTTGCTGCCGCAGCAGGCGTTACAAATATTGCTTTCTTAGTGGCACTGACTCACGGTGAAGTGATGCGTGTCATGTTGCTCTTCTATCTGTCTCCACTCTGGTCAGTGTTGTTGAGTCGTTGGTGGTTAGGCGAAAAAATTTCGCGAGTTTCCATGCTGATGATCATTGTGGCGATGTCAGGCACGATGATCATGTTATGGCACCCGGAAATAGGTCTGCCCTGGCCAAACGATATGGCTGACTGGTTAGCTTTGTTTGCGGGATTTATGTTTTCAGTGAATAACGTATTAAGTCGCAAACTTGCTGATGTGGCTATGGAAGTCAAAACCACCATTGTTTACTGGGGCGTGGTTATGGTGGCAGGGCTTGTATTAGTTCTACAGCAATCAAGTGTACCGGACATCAGCCTCAATTTATGGCTGGCGGTCATGGTTTTTGGTGGTCTTTGTTTTACCGCGATGACGATAGCCGTGTTATATGGTCTGGCAAGAATGCCGGTTTTTCGCTCAGCCATTTTGATGTTATCTGAACTGGTGGTGGCGGCTATTTCTGCCTGGTGGTTGACTAGTGAACAAATGAGCCAAACAGAGTGGTTAGGCGGAGCGCTTATTTTTATTGCTGCCTACGGTATGGCTAAGCAAGGTAAAGCCTGAGTTATATTTGGTGTCACATACCGCCTGACGTTAAACTAACGCTATGGCTTTTAAATGTTTTTTATCCAGGTGAAATATGATCAAATCGATAGCACATGCCAGTTTTCTAGTAAAAGACCTAGACGTTTCTTTACGCTTTTATTGCGACGTATTACAGCTGCCTCTTAACCCCAGCAGGCCTGAGTTTGCTTATGACGGTGCTTGGTTAGATATCGGCGATACAGGACAGATGATTCATCTGATGGTATTACCCAACCCTGACTCTACTGAAGGACGTCCCGCGCATGGTGGTCGTGATCGTCACTTGGCGTTAGTAGTCGATGATTTAGAAGCCTTGGGTGAACGTCTGGAAAATGCGGGTTATGAATTTTCTCGAAGCAAGTCGGGCAGAGCCGCATTTTTCTGCCGTGATCCAGATGGAAATGCATTAGAGTTTGCAGAAGATTTTACACCGAAGTAAAACTAAAAATAACGACTTAGAGAAGCAATCAATGACTTACAGAGTTACTCACATTTTCTGTGGATAACTCTGTGATTAACTTCTGTGAAAATCGCTAAGTCATTCTTACGCAACAAGGCTGACGGTTTTGGTTAAAAAATGACCATTTTGTTAAGTTTATATAAATCAATGACTTATATTCAAGTTAACCAGATTCAATGACTTAGCGATGATACTTGTATTGGTTTTGTAATACTTCTTATAACTGGTGATAAGTCTGTGGCTATCTTGCCAAAGCAGGCTGCTGAATATCGTCCTGAAAGCGATCTTCTTCCCCAGTGGGTTCCTGTCTAAATTGCTCGAGATCGGTAAAGTTAAATAAATCTAAATCGCCCATTTGTGAGGGTGAAATATTCTGAATACTGCGGAAGATATTTTCTAACCTACCGGGAAATTGTTTCTCCCAGCCCTGCAACATTGTTTTAATAGCCTGACGTTGCAGATTTTCCTGAGAGCCACATAAATTACACGGTATAATGGGAAACTTCATTGCTTCGGCATATCGTGCAATATCTGATTCTTGCGCATAAGCTAAAGGTCTAATAACGATATTGGTTTTATCATCACTTAATAGTTTTGGGGGCATGGCTTTTATTTTGCTGCCATAGAACATATTCAGAAACAGCGTTTCAATAATGTCATCACGGTGATGACCCAGAGCGATTTTGGTGATGCCATTTTGTCGAGCATAGCCATATAAAGAGCCTCGACGTAGGCGTGAGCAGATTCCGCAAGTGGTTTTACCTTCAGGCACGACTTCTTTGACGATGCTGTAGGTATCTTTTTCGATGATATGAAATGGCACACCAATCGATGATAAATATTCCGGTAATACGTGCTCAGGAAAGCCAGGCTGTTTCTGATCAAGGTTCACGGCGATAAGCTCAAAGTTAATCGGTGCATGATCTCTCAGATTAATCAGAATATCGAGCATGGTATAGCTGTCTTTACCACCAGATAAACAGACCATCACTTTATCGCCGTCCTGAATCATATTGTAGTCGGCGATGGCCTGACCGACGTTGCGACGTAAGCGTTTACGCAGTTTATTAAACTCGCGCTGTTGTTTGACCAGAGTGTGTTCGGTTGTGGATTCTGTCATACCAGACCTGCAAAGGGTTGAACGTTAACAAGACTGCCGGCACTGAGTCCGTCGCAGTTTTCTTCAAGTAAAATAAAACAATTCGCCATGCTCATCGAGCGAAGAATGCCAGAGCCCTGGGCTCCGGTTGTGCTGACTCTGAGTTGACCTTCATTGTTTCTAAATAAGATGCCGCGCTGAAATTCAAAGCGCCCTGCGCGTTTTTTTATCGCATTATCGCACGGAACTTCAATGATTATAGGGAGTGTGTCTGATTCACCCGCCAGACGTTTTAGGGCAGGTTGCACAAATTGATAAAAGGTCACCATCACCGACACGGGATTACCAGGTAAACCAAAAAACATGGCTTCGCCAATTTGCCCAAATGCCAGAGGACGTCCTGGACGCATAGCAATTTTCCAGAAATTGACCTGGCCTAATTCAGCCAACATGTCTTTGACATAATCGGCATCACCTACCGATACACCACCAGAAGATAGAATAACATCTGCGTCCGCCGCCGCTTGCTCTAGAGCTATTTTTAAAGCGGCTCTATTATCTGGAATAACGCCCATATCAATGACATCAATATTGAGCTCACTGAGCATGCCATAGAGGGTATAGCGGTTACTGTCATAGATCTGACCATCACCAAGGTGTTCACCCA
>NZ_DIAC01000123.1:12685-15890 GCF_002414625.1 Methylophaga sp. UBA5088
CAAGGTGTTCACCCAAGCCACATAACTCGTCACCAGTAGAGAAAAAGGCAACACGAAGTGGTCTATATGTGACAACCTCGGCTATGCCTAGCGATGCTAAGAGGCCTAAGTCAGCAGGTGTTAATCGGCGGCCAGCAGGTAGAACCGTGTCACCACAGTCGATATCTTCTCCTGCTAGTCTGACATTTTGTCCAGCTTTCACGTCTGTATGGATGGTGATGGTTTGATTGTCTGATTCAACTTGCTCCTGCATCACCACTGTGTCACAACCATCCGGAATTTTTGCGCCGGTCATAATACGAATACATTGACCTGCTTCAACATGACCTTGATAGGGTTTACCCGCAAATGCCACACCAACGTTGTTGAGTGAGAAAGGGGCATTTTTGATGTCTGCACTTTGCAACGCATAACCATCCATGGCTGAGTTGTTATAAGGGGGTACCTGTCTGGGTGATACTACGCTTTGGTGTAAAACCTGCCCTAGTGCCTGTCTCAAGGAGACTTTTTGCCAGCTTGAAATGGGGGACAATAAGTCGTGGATACGCTGGCGAGCCTGTTCAACCGTCAAGTTATTGTGATCAACATCATCAGCGCAACTTGGCTGTGGGGTAAATTCGGCCATATTTAGCTTTTCCATGAAAAAATAAACTGTTCAATAAAGTCGACCATAGCAGGTATATGGTTGATATCCAGCATGAAAGGCATATCGTCATTTGCGATGGCATTGTCGGACGCAACGGCGATGATATGCGGGTCATCCTTATATAATGTTGGTGCGCCTAGTTCTGTGCGGTTTAATTCTATTTTAGGGAAACGTTCGTGTTTAAAGCCTTCAACAAGAATGAGGTCGATGGTGCGTGTATCCAGACGCTGAATTAATGGTTGTAATTCGGGCTCGATGAGATCGTCATGATTTTTTTTCATCAGTGCCATCATTTTATCTGAAGCAATAATCATTTCTTCAGCGCCGGCTTCACGGATTTGATAGCTGTCTTTTCCCGGCTTATCGATATCGAAATTATGGTGAGCGTGTTTTATCACCGCAACACGGATATTTCTGTCTTTGAGCGCGGGTATCAGCTTAGTGAGTAAAGTCGTTTTACCTGTTCCGCTGAACGCCGCAAAGCCCAGAAGTGGTTTGGTTGAGCGTATTTTTGACTTTAGAGTTAATTCATCAGGTGAATTGATATTGATAAAAAAGTCTGCCTGATCAGAAAAATCGACTTCAGCCACCTTATGCTGATATAGCCAATCGCGGGTTTTACGCTGACCTGAAGCTAAAAACTCAGACAAAGACTGTTTAAGCCGAAGTGGAATTAACGCAAATACCGGTTGTAATTGTGTACCATCATGGGCAACGGCAATATCACTTCCAGTCGCTAACAAGGCTTCCATTAAACGTTGCCTGAGTTGAGCACTGATAAGCGGATTGTCACAAGGTACGGTGAGTAAGTACGCTGATTTTACCTGCTGCATTACTGATAGTATGCCGGACAGTGGCCCCTGGAAATTGGCGAGATTATCCGTGATAACCGGATACGAAAAAGTTTGATACTTTTCAATATGTCGATTCGCACTGATATATAAATCATCAACTTGCGGTAATATAGCATCAATGACATGGCTTACCATCGCTCTGCCCTGGTAGTGAAGCAAGCCTTTGTCTTGACCACCCATTCGGCGGGATTGGCCGCCAGCCAGCAGTACGCCAGAGACTGTAATAGGGGAGAAAATGCTCATGATGCGATTAGTGAACAACCTGATTAAAAAGAAAAGTCATGGCTAAAGTTATATTAGTGTCGCTTATTATACTGTTAATTAGCGCTCGAGCAGAGGCCGTTAATATCGACATTATGGTGGTTGGTTTATTTAAAGACAAAGCCGTGGTCGAAGTGGATGGTAATCAACATTTATTGAGTGTCGGTGATACAAGCCCTGAAGGCCTGAAATTGCTTGCTGCCAATAGTAATAACGCCACTTTTGAAATCAATGGAAAAAAACAAACTTTCCCTTTAGGGGATCGTATCAGTAGTAACTACATTGAAGCTGAGAAAAAAACAGCAGTGACATTATGGCCAAGCAATGGCATGTATACCGCAACCGGCAATATAAACGGTTATACGACAAGCTTTTTGGTCGATACAGGGGCCAGTACTATCGCCATGAACTCAGCTACTGCAGCTCGCCTTGGCATTGATTATCTTCGAGGGCAGCAGGTGGGGATAAGGACGGCTTCAGGCAAGAGTGTGGGCTATAAGGTCAAACTAGACTACGTGCAACTTGAGCAGATAAAACTGCATAATGTTGATGCCGTCGTCTTAGATGGTGAAGAACCTTCAGTGACCTTACTCGGTATGTCCTTTCTGGGACAGCTGGACATTCAGCACAATGGTGAACGTCTTGATCTAAGACAAAAATATTAAGCAAAAAAAAGCCTGGTTAACCAGGCTTTTTTTAGATGAACCAATCAATAATGATTAATCAAACCCTTTGCTTATTAATGCATAAGCAGAATGGTTATGAATCGATTCAAAGTTTTCTGACTCGACTGTGTAAGCCGTAATACGAGAATCTTGATTCAATCTCGCTGCGATATCACGCACCATATCTTCAACGAATTTTGGATTATCATAAGCGCGTTCAGTGACGTATTTTTCATCAGGACGCTTTAATAAACCAAAGATTTCACAAGACGCTTCTTTCTCAACAAGATCGATTAGATCTTCGATCCAGACAAAGCTCTCCACACGGACAGTCAAAGTCACATGTGAGCGTTGATTATGTGCGCCGTAATCAGAGATATTCTTGGAGCAAGGACATAGACTAGTGACAGGAACGACAACCTTAACCGTCATCATGGTTGTTGCACCGGTGATTTCACCAATAAACGTGACGTCATAATCCATCAAGCTTTTGACTTTTGAAATGGGCGCTTCCTTGTTTACAAAATAAGGGAAGTTCATTTCAATGTAGCCAGATTCAGCATCAAGGCGCTCGGTCATTTGACCAAGCATTTCGCGGAATGACTTAACCGTAATTTCACGTTCGTGTTGATTCAAAATCTCCACAATGCGTGACATATGTGTGCCTTTGAATTGATGTGGCAAATTCACATACATATTAAAGTTAGCAATGGTATGTTGCTCACCGGTCGTACGATCACTGACTTTAACGGGGTGTTTAATGTCTTTGATGCCGACTT
>NZ_DIAC01000123.1:16011-30344 GCF_002414625.1 Methylophaga sp. UBA5088
TCAATGGCAATTTTACGTTGATCGGCGATATTCTGGACGTCTTCGATTTCGTCTTTTATCTCAGTGCTGGCTGGGGTTGTGCTCATTCAATTATCCTCGCTGTATTTAACGCAAGCGCGATCTGTTTCCCACAAAGTAACACCGGAAACTTTAGCGATATCATTATTTAAGGTATCACTGAGCTTTTGGTAAAAAAATCTGGCAATATTTTCAGCCGTTGGATTGATGGTATCAAATGGTGGGATGTCATTCAGATATCGGTGGTCCAACGTTTTTGCCAACTCACGAGTCGCTGTTTTGATCGTTTTGAAATCCATGCCCATGCCATGATCATTCAGATCAGTGGCAGTGACTTCGACTTCCAGCTTCCAGTTGTGGCCATGCATGCGACTGCAATCACCTGGATAATCTCTCAGGGTATGTGCCGAGGCAAAATCGGCCAAAATTTTCAGGGTGTACGTTGCGCTCATAATGTTGACTATTATACTCAGGAATCGTTCACGAAGACAGCGTATTATGCCGTAAAGTGCTGATTAATGGTATGCAAAATACCGTCAGCATCCAGACCGCACTGACTTAACATGCTGCTATGAACGCCATGCTCGATGAATGTATCAGGTAATCCCATCAGTTTTATAACGACAGCATGATTTATTTCTCTTAAATATTCATTTACTGCGCTGCCAGCACCACCCATGACCGCATTTTCTTCAATGGTGATAAGAAGGTCGTGTGAGTCAGCGATTTGCTTGATCATGTCTGTATCAAGGGGTTTAACAAATCGCATATTCACCACAGTGGCGTTGACCTGTTCTGCGGCTTGTTCTGCGGCAGTGACCATACTGCCAAAGGCAAGAATGGCTACTTTTTCACCGTGGCGTTTTAATTGGGCTTTACCCATTTCCAGTGAGGTCAGCGCCGGCTCAATCGGGGTGCCGTTACCACTACCACGGGGGTAACGTACTGCTGCTGGCCCGTTATAACGAAAACCAGTGGTTAACATTTGTCGACACTCATTTTCATCAGCAGGTGCCATGATGACCATGTTCGGAATACAACGTAAAAAACTTAAGTCGAAACTGCCTGCATGGGTCGGACCATCAGCGCCAACCAAACCGGCACGGTCAATGGCAAATAATACATTCAGATTCTGGATAGCTACGTCATGAATCAGTTGATCATAAGCTCGTTGTAGAAAGGTTGAATAAATCGCAACAACGGGTTTTTTGCCTTCACAAGCTAAACCAGCGGCGAGGGTGACTGAATGTTGTTCAGCAATACCGACATCAAAGTAACGCTCAGGAAAATCTTCGGCAAAGCGATTCAACCCCGAGCCTTCGCACATGGCTGGTGTAATACCGAATAAATCCGGATCCAGACGAGCCATATCGCATAACCAACGGCCGAAAACTTGGGTGTAGGAGGGGCCGGAAGATTTACTATTGGCCGGACTCACTCCATGGTATTTACATGGATGTAATTCGGCAGGCTCATAACCTTTGCCTTTTTTGGTGACGATATGAAGAAACTGCGGCCCTTTACGCTTTTTCAAATTGGTCATGGTCGCTATCAAGGTATCAATGTCATGACCATCAATAGGACCGATATAGTTGAAGCCCATTTCTTCAAACAAGGTGCCGGGAACCATCATACCTTTGACATGTTCTTCTGCGCGTTTGGCGATTTCCCATGCTGGTGGAATCTTTTCAAGTACACGCTTACTACCTTCGCGAGCGGATGCATAGAAGCTACCAGAAAGTAATTTAGCGAGATAATTCGCCATGCCGCCGACATTTCTTGATATCGACATTTCATTGTCGTTAAGAATAACTAAGAGATTGGCACTTAAATCACCAGCGTGTGCTAAAGCTTCAAAAGCTTGCCCTGCGGTAAGTGCGCCGTCACCAATAATCGCGACGGCGTGACGAGGATCGTTATTGGCTTGTGCTGCCAGTGCCATACCTAACGCTGCACTGATTGAGGTGCTCGAATGACCGACACCAAATGTATCGTAGTTACTTTCGCTACGTTTTGGAAAACCAGATAACCCGCCAGGCTGACGCATGGTGCTCATTTGATCACGACGGCCAGTCAATATTTTGTGTACATAACTCTGGTGACCTACATCCCAGACCAGTCGATCGGTTGGTGTGTCAAAGACATAATGTAGGGCAATAGTGAGTTCGATAACGCCCAGATTAGAGGAAATATGCCCGCCTGTTTGCTGCACACTATCGATAATCAGTGTTCTCAACTCTTCGGCCAGCTGGGGCAACTGTTTTTTATCCAGCTGACGCAGAGCATCCGGGTTATTGATATGAGCGAGTATTGTATCCATTCTGTCGATTTCTTAATGTGAGCGTTTCACAACAAACTGGGCCAATTCGGCCAGCACTTCTGAGTTAAATGGGCACGCATCAAGGTGAGTGAGTGCTTTTTCTATCAACGCAACCGCTTTTTGTTGTGCTTTTTCGAGGCCTAGTAAAGCAGGATATGTGGGTTTATTCAATGCAATATCGGCACCTTGCGCTTTTCCGAGCGTTTCTGTGTCTGTGATCACATCCAACACATCGTCCTGTACCTGAAAAGCCAGTCCTATGCAGTCTGCATAGCGATCAAGGTGTTCAAGTATGGTTTCATCGTATTGTTCTGCTGATAAGGCGCCCATTAAGACACTTGCCCGGATTAATGCGCCGGTTTTTAACTTATGCATGGCTTGGAGTGCGTCGATATCCAGTTTTATGCCAACGGATTCCAAGTCAATAGCTTGGCCTCCTGCCATGCCTGCTGCCCCCGAAGCATGACTGAGTGTTTTTATCATACGACTTTGTTGTTTATCCGTCAGCGTCTCATCACACAAGGTTTCGAACGCTTGAGTTTGTAAGGCATCACCGACTAAAAGCGCCGTGGCTTCATCATAAGCTTTGTGACAGGTTGGACGACCTCTTCGTAAATCATCGTCATCCATCATGGGCATATCATCATGTACCAGCGAATATGCATGGATCATTTCAACTGCCGCAGCAGCGACATCCATGGCTGGTTGCTTAGCTCCCATAGCTTGTCCTGTGGCGTAAACAAGTAGTGCACGTAAACGTTTACCTCCACCTAATGTGGCGTAACGCATAGCTTCGAATAAACGCGCTGATCCCGGCTTTAGACCTTGCTGAAGACGTTTTTCTAATACAAATTCAATTTGGGACTGGTGTTTTAACATCCAGTCTTCGAGAGGAAACTTGACGTTCACGCGTCACCAGTTTCCGGGTCGAAATCTACCATATTGCTTTGGCCAGATTGTTGTAAAAGCATTTGTACTTTTTGTTCTGCTGCTTGCAGTGACTCCTGACAATCACGCGTCAGTAATACACCACGTTCATAAAGTTTAAGGGATTCTTCCAGACTAATATCGCCATCTTCTAAGCGTTCAACTAATGCTTCCAGCTCTTTAACTGCAGCTTCATAATCCAGCTTTTTTTGTTTCGCTGCCATTCTTGCCTCTGACCGAAATAATTTTGCGCCTATTATAAGGTAATAGGCGTAGGCTTGCCTGCTGGATTGTTTTTTTATTTGCCGTTACTCTGTTGTGTTTGATTATTTTTTTGGTAGAGAACGTCTTATGCCGAAAATCATTCGCGGTTTTCATAATTTACCTGCTTCACCACAAGGGTGTGTCGCTACCATTGGTAATTTTGATGGTGTTCACTTAGGCCATCAGGCGGTATTAACTCAATTAGCCATGAAAGGCGATACGCTGAAATTACCTGCCGTAGTGATAACTTTTGAGCCGCAGCCTTTTGAATATTTTGTACCAGAAAAAGCCCCAGCCAGACTGACACGGTTTCGTGAAAAAGTGGAAGCATTGCGTTGTTATTCCATTCAGCAGTTATGTGTCTTACGGTTTAATAAACGTCTGGCGCAAATGTCAGCAGAAGCATTTATCCAGACATTATTAGTGAAAGGATTGAATGTTAAATATTTGGTGGTGGGTGATGACTTCCGCTTTGGCTGTGAGCGAAAAGGCGATTTTGCGTTGCTACAGGAAGCTGGCAAAAAATATGGCTTCCAGGTTGTGAATATGCATACCTTTGCCATTGATCAAAATCGGGTGAGTAGTACGCGCATAAGAAATGCTCTGAGCAGCGGTGATTTAGTATTGGCTGAAAAATTATTAGGACGCCCATACAGAATGAGTGGTCGTGTCGCCCATGGTGATAAGCGCGGCCGTAAGATGGGCTTTCCCACGGCGAATATCCATTTACATCGCCATAAAATTCCACTGACAGGTGTCTTTGCTGTGCAGTTATTTGGTATTGATGAAGAGCCGGTCAATGGCGTGGCGAATATTGGTATTCGACCCACCATCGGTGGTAATAAAGCCTTACTTGAAGTACATTTGTTTGATTTTAAAAGAGAAATATATGGAGAGCATGTCCAGGTATTTTTCTTACACAAGATTCGAGATGAACAGCGTTTTGATGGCCTGGAGCAACTCATTGCTCAGATTCATCTGGATGCAGAGCAGGCACGCCAATATTTTTCACAGGTTTATTTCAGGTAATAATTCTGTAGAAACTGATGGCGTTGTCTGGTCAATTCAATAGCACAACTGGCCGTCATGGCTGTTTGCTCCTGATGCTTTTGCCAGGTCTGATACACATTCAGACATTGAGTCTTGCGATAGGCGTCCCAGGTTTGTTGAGATAATTCCAGTGATTTAAGCAATGCCTCATTATCAGCATGGCGTCGTTTAATGAGGGTTAAGTCACTCACCATATGATCAATCGCTGATTGTAATTTTTCATCTAAACAACTTTGCTGCGCCTCGGCACTCGTCATTGGGCATAGCGCCTGTGCCTGAGTCAGCGGTGAGACAATAAAAAGCAGGCTAAATAAAATATATTTCATGGTTTAGAGTCTATCAATATCCAGTAAAATCTGTTTTGCCAATGTTTCCATTCGCTCCAGACTGATATCGGCTTTTTGCAGAAAATCACCGCTGTAAAATTTGGGGTCAGCCCAATGCTTGCCGGTGATATGGCAACGTTTGGCGAGTTTGTTGAGCCCCAGATCCTCTAAATCAAAGCCAAGTTGCGTCCAGTATTTGGCTAGATGCCGCTCGGTCGCATGGTCAGTTTGTTGCGTATCTTGTATTTGTCTGACATAAACGCTGGTTTCGCGAGCTGCAATAATCACATTTCTCAGCGCTTTTCTGGATTGTTGCTGACGTGCCTCACCAGCACGATTGAGATTTGCTAGCCAGCGTTGTATATGTTTAAAAATTTCCCATAATAATTTGGGATTAATCGCATCCATGACGTTTTTATTTATGTGTCTAAGATTAAGCGCATCGGAATCATGGCTGAATGAGTAAAGCCTTCATCCTGATACATTTTTTGTGCAATGGCGTTATCAGCATCGGTTAATAGCGTCATCCGCAGGCAACCTTGTTGTCTGGCAAAATTCACAGCCGCATTCAACAAAGCTGAGCCAAAGCCTTTACCCCGATGTTGTTCATCAATGACCATATCTTCCAATAAAGCGACTTTACCGCCCATGGCGGTTGAGGTCAGATATAACAAACTGACAACGCCAACCACTTTTGACTGATGTTTGATAAGTAAAAAATGGCCTTTGTCTGGATGCCTGAGAATATCACTGACCGCGTGCATTTGTTTCTCTGGCTGTGGCTCAAAGTCGGCCTCCTGTGTGAACAGAACGGTTAACAAATGTGTGATGGCATTCAGATCAGTTAATGTCGCTTCTGCAATGATGTGGTTGGTCATTTAGCGTTAACCTTAGGCTCAGTTTATGTTGGTTATGTTCGTCGTATTCAAGGTCGATTGATAGTAGCATGACCCTTAATCAGAACGTTATATCATTTCGACAAAAAGGGAGACACCACCATGGCTGACTGGTTAACGGCAACTGTAGTTGAAAATAAGCAATGGACTGATCGATTGCACTCGTTAAGACTGGATGTCGATTATCCTATGTTTAAAGCTGGTCAATTTACCCGTTTAGCGTTGGAGATTGACGGTGAACTTGTCAGCCGACCTTTTTCTTTGGTGAATAGTCCTGATACGAGACCGCTCGACTTTTATTTTATTGAGGTACTGGATGGCTTACTCTCTACCCGACTCTCTAAACTGAAGCCCGGCGATGAAATTTTTGTGGCACCCAAAGCCGCGGGCTTAATGACCTTGGATCAGTTACCCGAAGGAAAGCATCTCTATTTATTGTCAACGGGGACTGGGGTGGGTCCGTTTCTTTCTATTCTGAACTCAGCTGAAGTCTGGCAGCAATTTGAAAAGGTGGTATTGGTTCATGCCGTCAGATATCAAAATGAGCTGACATATCAGGCGACGATTGACGCGATAAAAGCAGCACACAGCGAGCAGTTTATGTATGTGCCTTTTGTCAGCCGTGAGGCCGCACCGGATGTATTATCAGGTCGTATTCCTCAAGCTGTTGAAGATGGTCGCTTTGAAAAACGCACAGGCCTAAAGATCAATGCAGAAGATAGTCAGGTGATGTTGTGTGGTAATCCGGATATGGTCTTGGAAACAATGGATGTATTAATCAATACACATGGTTTGAAAAAACATTCGCGACGTGATCCAGGTCAAATCAGTATTGAGAAATATTGGTAATAGATAATTTACAGCTGAATTTGTGAGCAAACTCACTATTGAGAAATATTTGGTTTAGCCGATATCTTGTATACAAGATAAAATTAGTCAAACAAAGTCATTGCTACTCATGATGAAGTGAGTATTTCAAGAAGGTAAATGAGTCTTGACGACCAAAAATATTTATTCAACTCTTTCAGTATTTCCCAACACGAAAGTACATAAGCTACATTTTGATCAGGGTTTGACTCTAATTGAACTCATGATCGTAGTCGCTATTTTGGGCGTGCTCGCTATGATTGCTGTTCCCAGTTACCAACAATATAAAGAAGAAGCGGATAGACAGTTAGCCATTGCTGACTTAACCGAAGTACGCTTTTATATCGAACGATTTTATGCAGAAACAAATCGTTTTCCAGCCGACATCACAGAGCTAGGTAACTTACCTAACAATGGTAATGATCCGTGGGGAAATCCATATGTATATCTCAACATTGCCAATGCGGGTCCAGGGATTAAAGGCCAAGTGAGAAAAGATAAAAAACTTAACCCTATTAACACCCAATACGATTTCTATAGCAAAGGGAAAGACGGGGTGACTAAAAAACAAATATCCAATAAAGACAGTCTCGATGACATCATTATTGCGAGAGACGGTTTGTTTATCGGCGTAGCAGAAGACTTTTAAGCTAAGTCATGCTGACACGTTCTCTTTTTAGCAAAAATACGGTAGCCAAACGCCTCTATTTAGCCTTTATTTTAGCCACGATTATTCCTGTGAGCATTTTAGGGATCGTCTCGTTTTATCAAGTTAATGGTGAACTGGAAGAACAAGCGTTTTCTGGGCTACGCAAAAGCAGTAAAGATTATGGTTTGCGTTTGATTGACCGTTTCGTGGTCGCTGAAAGCGCCCTTAAATTACTCGAAAACAGAATTCCAAAATTAACGCTGGCACATGATTCCGCCATTCTCAAAGAGCGAATTGGCATGCTCTTTAGTCACATTGTTGTATCAAAACCAACTGGCAATCAATACATTGTAGGTGAACAGATATTACTTCCCACACTCAGCACTGATGAGCAGCGTGTGATTAGTTTAGGAAGGACGGTTATCAAAGCCGTTGATGAGGATGAGTCCATTGCATTGTGGATTGCCATTCCTCAGCTAGGGCTGCAAGACCATTTGCTTATGGCCCGCCTCAAGGGGGATTCTATCTGGGAACAGGAAGTGCTGGGTGCAAATGAGCTGCTAGTCTATGGTGAGAATGGTCAGTTATGGTTTAGCACTGCTGAGCACAATGTCTTACCAGAAGAATTGGAGCAGGAGGTGTTGTCCAAAAGCAGTGGTACATTTAAGTGGGAGGATAATGTTAACGGCAGTGTATTGGCCGGTTTTTGGCATACTCCACTGCGTAATATGTTTGAAGCACCGAATGCCATCATTGTTCAAATACAACTCGAAGATATTGCGCTGTCAGCGAATGTGCATTTCAAATCATTTTATCCACCTGTGATTATGCTGGCTGTCTTGGTAGTGTTGCTTTCCGTAACGAAATTAATCTCTCGATATTTAACACCTCTTTCAGCTCTTCAGGAAGCCACCGAGAAGCTAGTCAAAGGTGACTTTTCTTATCAGGTAAAAGTCGACAGTGAAGATGAGTTTCAGTCTCTTGCTAACTCCTTCAACAACATGACTCGACATATTCAAACTCAATTTGATATTCAGTCGACAATGGGGGAGATAGACCGACAGATTTTATCTGTTCGAGATGCGAATGAAGTGGTAGAAACGGCTATGACTCGGTTACCTGAAACACTTGGTGTCGATATGATGGCCATCGCAAGTATTAAACCCAACTCATTGGCGATTGAAAAGCTTTATTTCCGCGTTGGTCTACAGCCGACTCAAATTGTAGATAAGCCCAGTGTCCTTAGTCATGAGGACTATCAACATTTGATTTCTGAACAAAACCGTATTTTTATTCTTGCGAGTAGTGAATTGCCCGCTTATTCCTACATTAGGAAAATAATGCAAGAGCAGCACTTTTATTATCTCGTGGTGCCAGTGATTGTTAACGAACAACTAACGGCTATCGTTGGTTTTGCCTATCATCAACTGTCAGCTATCACTCATGAGGTGAAAAATACGGCGAGAAACTTCGGCGATCGAATTGCTGTAGCTTTATCTAATGCCGCCTGGGAAGAGAAGCTCTATAATCAAGCTCATTACGATGGGTTGACAGGGTTAGCAAACCGTCGTGTTTTAAATGAATATTTGAAACAGGCTGTGGCCAGAGCCAAGCGAGATGAAACTAATTTTTGTGTGCTATTTATTGATCTTGACCGTTTTAAGAGTATCAATGATTCGATGGGACATGCTGCCGGTGATAATTTACTCGTAGATGTTGCCAAGCGCCTTGAAAACAATTGCAGAGAGGCTGACCTGGCGGTTAGAGTGAGTGGCGATGAGTTTGTTATTCTGCTGACCGAGTTTGATGACAAACAAGCTTCAGCCTCTATTTCCAGTCATATTGCTGAAAAAATCCTAAAGACATTAGCTGAGCCATACCACATCAATGGACAAACATTGCACATCTCGGCAAGTATTGGTATTGCCATTTTTCCAGATGATGGTAATAACCCTGACGCTATTTTAGAACACGCTGATGCGGCTATGTATCACGCGAAATCAGCTGGTCGAGCAAATTTCCACTTTTATCAGTCGGCAATGACATCAACAGCCGTTGAAAATCTCAAGCTGGAAAATGATTTGCGTCAGGCATTAGATAATAATGAATTAGTCGTTTATTTTCAGCCGAAATTCGATAGCGAACAGGAAATAGTTGGTGCTGAAGCATTAATTAGGTGGATGCATCCTGAACTTGGCATGGTATCCCCAGCCAAGTTTATTCCCATTGCTGAGCAGTCATTATTAATTATAGATATTGGTCGCTGGGTGTTTGAGCAGTGTTGCGATCTTATTAATGAATTGAGTGATAAAAATCTGACTATTGTTCCCATTGCGGTCAATTTATCGGCAGTAGAATTTAATAGAGATGATCTTATTTCCCATCTGCTTGGGATATTGGATAAAACTCAGACAAACCCTAATTATATTGAGTTAGAACTTACCGAAAGCGTCGCTTTAACCAACAAAGATATCTGTATTCAGCGAATGACTGCATTACGAGAATCAGGAATGAGTTTAGCGATGGACGATTTTGGCACCGGATTTTCATCTTTATCATACCTTCAGGAACTACCACTTAATACGCTAAAAATTGATCAACAATTTGTCAGAAATATTGAGTTGGGTGAAAGCAGTCAGGCAATCGTAAAAGCAGTAATGGCCTTGGCAAAAGGTCTGTCCATGTCAGTTGTTGCCGAAGGTGTGGAAACACCAGAGCAATTTAATTTTCTGGCTGAAAATGGATGCGATTTTTATCAAGGCTATCTGTTAAGTAAACCCATACCCAAAGTTGATTTTATGGCAAAGTTAGAGGCCAAAAAATAGATGACAGCAGGTTTCTATACGGGATATCAATAAATCATATTGCTCATGGTGATTTGGTGTATTGTTCTCATCTTCTATCTTTAGAAGAATGATAAGCTGATGTTCTTACTGATGTTGTTGGTAACTGATTAGATGAGGTTGATTGCCTTTGATTACTTCAGAGCCATTGCCATATTATGCATCGTTGCCGGACATTCTATTAGCTACAAATCCATCACCAGTTTTGATGAAAGAGTCATAGCGAATTTAATTCAGGGCGGCTCACCACTGTTTGTCTTTATCTCTGGTTTTTTCTTTCATCATATTTTTTACAGGCAGTTTCACTACAGCCAGTTTATGCTGAAGAAAGTTAAAAATGTCTTGTCGCCTTATCTGTTCTTATCCTCCCTAGCACTCATTTATTATTTAAGTTCTGGTATTTCTCTACCGGATGCAAAACAGTTAGGCGTGTCGTCTCTAACTGACTGGCAAGATTATATAGGCATGATTAGTTTGTACCTTTGGACAGGCAGAACCTCGTTTGCTTATTGGTATATTCCTTTTATTATGCTGATATTTTTGATGTCGCCTTTGTTTATCAGTTACATTCGCCAGAGTCTAAAAACGCGTTTGGTAATATTCATTATCGCTTTAATATTGGCAATGATTGTCCATCGTCCAGCAGGTAATTTGTCTCCGTGGCATGCCGTTATGTATTTTTTACCGATGTATTTATTGGGCATTTTCGTGTCGATGCATCGTGAGCTTGTGCAGCGATATCTACATAACAAAGCGTTTTTGCTCGGGGTTACAGTGGTATTTCTGGCAATTCTACAAGCGCTGATTTATCCAAGCTTTGGCAATCTGCATAAATTACATCCATTTACCTTTGATGGCTTAGATATCCTGATTTTGCAGAAGATAGTTTTATGTTTTTTCTTTTTATCTTTGCTAGAAAAACTGAGCGAACATTACCCTCAAATACCTTTATTAAGGTTATTAGCTGATGCTAGTTTTGCCATTTATTTTATTCATCCCTGGGTATTGATTGCCTTAGTCGGGTATCAGTGGTTACCCTATCTGGAACAGATGAGCGGATTGGTTCAATTTATTATTACCTTTCCGCTCACAATATTGATTAGCCTGACATTAGCTTATGTTATTAAGCGATGTATCGGTACATACAGTCGCTTTTTAACGGGTTGGTGAGATTATCCTAGTCGCCCTGACACACTATTGATAAAGGCATCCTGGATCGTTTCATCACCATTATAGAGTTCATCAATCTGGTTGATGGATTCAGTATGCTTCAGGCAAAACTGAATACAGGCGGCCACGTCAGCTCGAGTAATCACGTCTTTATCAGCCTGACCTGTTCGTTGTGTGGAAATATGGCCAGTCGCTTTATCATCTATCAGTTTGCCTGGTCGCAAGATGGTGTAGGGGACACCACTGGCTAATAAATACTCATCAGCAAAGTGTTTGCAGATATTGTAGTGTTTTATCGCTTCGGTGCCTGCTTCAGGATTACCGGCATCTCTGGCGCTTACCATAACAAATTGTTTTATATTATGTTTCTTTGCCATGTCGATAGCTTTTACGGCGCCCCATAGATCAATCAAGATGGTCTTATCTGCTCCAGTTTTTCCTCCTGAGCCCGCTGTAAAAACGACTTTATCGCAGTCAGCAAAGGCATCATCAGGTAGCGGTGCTTCCAGATCAGTAATCATTGTTTCAGCACCCAAGTCTTGAAAAAAGGGGGCTTGCTGTGAATGTCGAATCATGGCTTTAACGGGACTATTCTCAGCGCAGAGTAATTTGACCAGTTGTTTTCCAATTTGGCCATTCGCACCAATAACTAATGTTTTACTCATCGCTTTCCTCCTGAAGTCTTAACGTCAATATAACTATCACTCTAACATGGCCACCTGTTTTACTAATATGTCCATAAGTGTTGACGTAAAAAATATATGTCGAATACTATCGACATATGAAAATAGAAAATGCACTTAGCGCTTTTGATGCCCTGTCACAGGAAACACGCCTCCAAGCTTTCAGATTACTTGTTGAAGCTGGTCCGCAGGGAATGGCTGCCGGTGCTATCAGTAATGCACTGGGTATTCCACACAACACCTTATCATTCCATCTGACTCACCTGAGCCAAGCTAAATTAGTTTCGTCACGTAAACAAGGCCGTTCGATCATTTACCTCGCTAATTTTGAACAGATGAGAGAGTTGATCGCCTTTATGGTTCAAGATTGTTGCAGAAGTGATATGGCCCGATTACATCAGGCTGACAATATTGACTGTGCCGTTGTGGAACTGGTTGATTGTTGTAAACCTCAATCCGATAAAACAGAGAGTTGAAATGAAAAGGATATTGGTTTTATGCACAGCAAACTCATGTCGGTCCATCATGGCGGAAGCATTGATTAACCATCTCAAAGGTGAGGAATATCATGCTATGAGTGCGGGCAGTCAGCCCGCAGGGTATGTTCACCCCAAATCGATTGAGACACTAAGAAAACATGGCATTGACCCGGGAAGTCCTGTCAGTAAATCCTTGGATGAGTTTGCTGGTCAGTCTTTTGATTACGTTATCACCGTTTGTGATCAGGCCGCTGATGAAATATGTCCAATTTTTTATGGTGAGTACCGGAAACTACATTGGAGCACGCCAGATCCGGCAAAAGTACAAGGCACTTCCGCGGCGCTAGACGCGGCTTTTGATGAGGCTTTTCAATTATTAAAAACACGTATCGAGAAGGAATTAGTATGAAGCAGGAGTCGACTTCAGCGATAGGCTTTTTTGAACGCTACCTGTCCGTTTGGGTGGGCCTTTGTATTGTGGCAGGTGTGGGCCTTGGGTCGTTATTTCCAGGCGTCTTTCAAACAGTAGCTGCATGGCAATATGCCAATGTAAACCTAGCCGTGGCTGTGTTTATCTGGTTAATGATTTATCCAATGATGGTCAATGTCGATTTTGCGTCGATTAAAGATGTTGGCAAAAAACCAAAAGGATTATGTCTGACGCTGGTGGTGAATTGGCTCATTAAACCCTTCACCATGGCCGGACTCGGTATTTTATTTTTTGAGATTTTATTTGCAGGTTGGGTTGATCCGCAATCAGCAAAAGAATACATCGCTGGGATGATTTTGTTGGGTGTAGCCCCATGTACCGCAATGGTGTTTGTCTGGAGCCAACTGGTCAAAGGGGATGCGAATTACACCTTAGTACAAGTCTCCATCAATGATTTGATTATGGTCTTTGCCTTTGCACCCATTGCCGCATTTTTATTGGATATGACCGATATTATTGTGCCGTGGCAAACTTTATTTTTATCCGTGGTCTTGTATGTGGTCATACCATTAATCGCAGGTTATCTCACGCGTAAACTTCTTGATAGTAGTCAGGAACATCATGAAATAGCGCGTTTCACACAAACCATAAAACCTTATTCAATCATGGGTTTATTGGCGATGGTGGTTTTACTATTTGGTTTTCAGGCTGAAACTATTCTGGACAAACCCTTAGTTATTGCTTTGATTGCTATTCCGTTGCTGATTCAAAGCTACGGTATTTTTGCTATTGCATATGGCTGGGCTTATTTATGGAAAGTGCCGTTTAATGTGGCCGCACCAGCGGCTTTGATAGGCACGTCCAATTTCTTCGAGCTGGCGGTGGCCGTGGCGATTAGCTTATTCGGCCTGCATTCTGGTGCAGTCTTGGCGACAGTTGTTGGCGTGTTGGTCGAAGTACCGGTAATGCTATCTCTGGTCGCTCTGGCATTGAAAACAAAACAAGCTTTCAGAGATTGAAATGAGTATCACTCTTTACGAGATTGGTTGGTATGAAATGTATCATCTAAAAGTAAAAGACATCGTATCTACTGTGTCTTTTAATTAAACTCTGGGCATTGAAAATGAATCGCTTGTTCTAACTCTAACGGCTGGCTGATGAAATAGCCTTGTATTTTATTGATGCCAAGCCGCACCAGTTCATGGAATTCCTCTTCAGTTTCTACCCCTTCGGCTAAAACTTCACAGGCAGTTTCTTTTGCATAAGCAATTAATGCGGCGGTAAGTGCTTTTCTGGACGTATCGGTATCAATATTTCTGATCAGGCTGATATCTAATTTGATGATATCTGCACCCAACTCAAGTATGTGCTGGAAGTTGGAATAGCCTGCCCCGACATCGTCAATGGCAAG
>NZ_DIAC01000123.1:30434-30668 GCF_002414625.1 Methylophaga sp. UBA5088
AATGGCAAGACGTACACCTTGATTACGTAATGACTCGACAGCATTTCTGAATGCGCGATAGTCTGTTATCTGAGCATGTTCTGTGACTTCAAGGACAATTTTTTTGTCCAGAATATGTTGAGTTAATGCGCGCTCAACAGCACCATTTATCACGTATTCAGGTGAAATATTTAATGAGAAACTGGTGTCGTTAGAGAAAGCACTCATCTTATCAATGGCAGCCTCAATAGCCAT
>NZ_DIAC01000123.1:30866-37112 GCF_002414625.1 Methylophaga sp. UBA5088
GTGTACTGGTAAAACGCGATAAACATTCATAGCCGATGACTTTTTGTTGGTCCACATGAAATACAGGCTGGAAGACGGTTTTTACCTCATGATTATTTAATACTTCGGTGATGCGTTTTTTTATTTGGTTGTCTTCTTGGTTCTTGTGCAATTGCTTGTCAATATGGCGTGCAGCGATATCAGCAAATATTTTCATCAGCGCCAGATCTCGTTCATTCAGACTATCGTTTGGTGTATGGCTGAAGCAGCAAAACGTGCCGTAAACCTCACCATCATTCAGCACAATAGGGGCGCCTAGGTAGCTACCAATTTGCAACTCTTCAGTAATAGGCATCACTTTAGTTATATGGTTTTTTGATGTGTCTTGGATAACTTCGTTCAGTTCACCTTCAATAATTCTCTGGCAATAAGTGTGTTCGGTTGGATCGGCGTGCCCAGGGGGGAGCGGTGAATCAGGATAAGCAGTATCAACGATTTCGATTTTTCTCATATCATCAGTAATTTCTGATATGAACGCGACGTCCATGTCCAGATGTTTACGGATAACAGACAAAATATAGCTGAGGTTGCTAGTAATTTCTGACGTTTCTGACAAGGCTATTTCACTTTCTAAGCCTTGGAGGATTGTGTCTCTCATTATCATAAAACTCGTCTACGTATGGGCTTGAAATTATCGTTTCATTGCATATTTACCAATATTTTATATTTTGTCGAGTCTCAAGGTTTTAACAAGGGTTAACTTAAGGGCCTCAATAGCCTTAGGCTAGATGAGCGTTATCGCGCATAAGCCCAGCAATGCAACGTTTGCCAATAAACCAATCATGAAAAAGAGTGTTCTTGGGCTTGGGTTTTTTTCAGTGGCAATTTTGTAATATAACGCCATATGAAAAATTCGGGCGATGGCAAATACCCAAATAAAAATACCTGTCCATAGGGCATTAGCGCCGATAAGAATCGCCATAAAAGACGTCCCGAGCATCAAAGGCAGGTTTTCAAGTGAGTTCATAAAGGTTCGATGAGCACGGAAAACAAAAGAGGAGTGACTTAGGTTCTCATCAATTTTCCCAGGCACAGCACCGGGTTGAGAGGCTTTGGATTTACTGGCTATAAACCACTGGATTAACAGAGTTAATAAAATGATAAATAAACCGGTAAAGGCTAAATGGTAGATGTTCTCTAATGTCATGATGTCTCCGTTTAGTTTTGGGCAATCAGGGCAACCGCACCAAGTATAGCCAGCAGCCATAGCACGCCACCGATAAGTAAGGCACCGTATCCTCTCCAGTCATAGCGTGAGTTGATACTGCCAATAGGATCGTCTTTCAGCATATTGATTTTATCTTGTAGCTCTATCAGCGGATAAGCACTGAGGTAGAACATTATCAACCAGATAATATTGAAATATGGCGGCACGACTTGGTTATCAGCCAAGGTGCTTGCCAGGTTGCCAAGAACGACCAGTAAAACAAACATGGTTGCAAGAAAACCCAGGTGTTTATTCTCGGGAATATCCTGACGTAACATACTTTGCTTGATGCGTTTCGTTAATGCATGAGCAAAAAAAATAGAGAATATGCCACGCATGACAGGCATGATTTTGCCATCGATATAAGGCTGCTGAAGTTTCCAGTTTTTATAAAACCAGTAGATACCATATAAACCGAATGTGGCGAGATAAAGCCACTTTAGCTTAGTGGGGGATACCGAAAAATAAGCTTGATCCCCTGCAGCAGGGTTGCTATCCGTTTCCATAACGGTTTGAGGTGTTTGTGTTTCTAATTCCATTTTAGCCTCGTATTAATAAAATAAAACGCTGTTATTTGCTCTGAAGAATGGCATGTCCGTATGAATTATCAATGGCGCATCGCCAGATATCATCGCTGTTTTTGACAAATACATATGTGACTTGTCTTGTGGTCGGTTCAGCATCAGGCGCAGAGATAATGGTGTTCGCCAATACGAGGGCGGTATCGCCAGTTTCTAAAATCTCTAACGCTTCCTGTGTGATCTGTAAGCCATGCTGAAAGTAAACAGCAATTTTTTCAAATGCCTGACGAATCTGAGCTTTGCCCACCGCATTCATGCCGGGTTGTACTACTAAGACCGCATCGCCAGTGTATATGTCTAATAATCTATCAAAGTCTTCCGCCATGATGGCTTGGTCTGCTGCTTTGATCTGACTGATGATGGGATGTTCCGTCATTTGTTTTTCCCATTCCAATTGAGCGTATAGAGTTCAGTCCGTCTGTCTTTTAGGTTATTCACCGAGCCTTCGCTTCGAGTCAACTTGAGTTTATCCAAGTCCAGATCTGAAAACATGATCATTTCGGTATTCGGTGTGGTTTCTGCCATGACGGCATCGTGTGGATAGGAGAAATCAGAAGGGGAGAACACGGCCGCCTGAGAATATTGGACATCCAGGTTTTCTACTTGTGGCAAGTTACCGCAACTACCACAAATTACCACATAACATTCATTCTCAATGGCGCGAGCCTGAGCACAATGACGTACCCTTAAATAACCATTTTTGGTATCAGTCCAATACGGCACAAAAAGAATATCCATATCCTGCTGTGCCAACAAACGAGCCAGCTCAGGAAATTCGACGTCATAACATATCAATATGCCGACACGGCCGGCATCTGTTTCAAAGACCTGTAACTGGTCGCCACCTTCAATTACCCAGTCGCGTCGTTCATGTGGCGTGATATGGACCTTAGTTTGTCTCTCAATCGTGCCATCACGACGGCAGAGATAACTGACGTTATAGAGCACATCGTCTTCTAATAACGGCATGGAACCTGTAATCACATTGATGTTGTAACTGACCGCCATTTGCGACATTTCTGTTTTAAAGCGCTCAGTAAAACTCGCTAAAAATCGAATCGCTTCGGTCTGATTGCGTTGATCTGGACTGAGTCCCATCAATGGTGAATTGAAAAACTCGGGGAACAGGGCAAAGTCGCTTTTATAACTCGATAAGGCATCAATAAAATATTCGACCTGACTTAACAATTCTTCAACAGACTCAACTTCACGCATCTGCCATTGGATAGCACCAATGCGAACCTGAGTTTTACGGGTTTCAATAACGGTACTTTCAGGTTCATAAAAAATATTGCGCCATTCCAGCAAAGTCGCGTAACCCTGAGACTTTTCATCTTCAGGCAGATATTGTTTTAATAGGCGCGTGACCTGAAAGTCATTTGATAACTGGAAGGTCAGAATTGGGTCATAAATACGTTTGTTTTTAACCGCTTCAAAATACTCAGCGGGCGTCATTTCTTCAGCATACTGATGATAGTTGGGAATACGACCACCGGCCAGAATCGCTCTCAGATTATGTTGTCTGCATAGCTCTTTGCGCGCTTCGTATAAACGCCTTCCCAGACGATAGCCCCGGTAATCAGGATGAATCAAGACATCTAGCCCATACAGAGCATCACCATTTTTATTATTCAGAATGGTTTCTTTTTTGCTGATTAAATCATCATAGGTATGTGGGTTACTAAAGCGTTGGTAATTCACCTGTACTGACAGAGCGACCCCAATGATAGTGTCATGATCAATGATACAAATCTGACCTTCAGGTAGGTCATCAATCAGTTTGAAAATAGTATGTTCCGGCCAGGCGCCACCAATATCATCGTAAATTTTATCCATCAATAGTTTGAGCTGAGGGTAATCGGATTTTTCCAAATTACGAATCTTGATGTGCAGATCTTCAGGCATAACATTCCTTTATCAGTTGACGCATACAGCATAGGTGAGTGACTGATAATATAAAAGTCAGTGTGAAAAAAATTTGATAATGTCAGTGATAACTTATAGGAATAAGTCATCTATCGAGCACGATACGACACTTCTTGGTATATTTTAGCCATAGCCAGTCTTTAAACAACGGAGTTGAACATATGGCTTCAGTGAGTTTGTCGGATTTATCTATTGTGCTGGTGGAGCCTTCTGCCACTCAACGCAAAATTATTGTTAGCCATCTTCAGCAGGCAGGTGTGTATAACATTGAAGGTGTTGCAACGGGGATGGAAGCATTAAAAATCATGATGCAATATCCGCCTGATTTAGTTATCAGTGCTTTGCATTTAGCTGATATGGAGGCTGCAAAGCTGATTGCCCTCGCTCGCAAGTTTAAAAATGAAACCACCACATACTTCATGCTGGTATCAAGCGAAACACGTTTTGAAGAGCTGGATGATGTGCGTCAGGCTGGTATTGTGGCGATGCTACCGAAGCCATTTAATAGCCAGGATTTAGAAAAAGCCCTGGCAACCACTATCGACTTTATGGAACCCGCCAGACTGGAACTGGAAAATTATGATATCCAGGAACTAAAAGTGCTGGTGGTTGATGATAGCCTGACTGCCCGAAACCATATTACCCGTGTATTGAAAAACCTAGGAATGGTGATTATATCCAAAGCGAATGACGGTGCAGCGGCAGCAGAAGTCATAAAAAATAATGAGTTTGATTTGATTTTTACCGACCTGAATATGCCGAATATGGATGGCAAGCAGTTAGTCGAATATGTCCGTCAAGAGCTCAATAATGCATTTTTACCTATCATCATGGTCACCAGCGATGACGATGCTGCCCGTTTAGGTGAAGTCAAAGCCGCAGGTGTGACCGCTATCTGTGATAAACCGTTTGAGCCTGAAGCGATTCGCCAATTATTAGTCAGCGTTCTTGATGAGAGCTGAGATCAGCTCTAGCTATTGCCCTGTCTGGGGTTAGTACTTTTTCCTCATCGATATTGCCTAGCAAAGGTTACTTTTAAGTAACTAAGTTTCTGAAAAGTGCCGTCTTGCGGCACTTTTTTATCCTTTCTACGATGTTTCTAACAAGCAAGGTATTTCATTGCTTTTCATTCTTTCAAAAGAGTAGAGGAAACAATCATGGCGGGCAGATTAGACAATAAAGTCATTTTAATAACAGGGGCTGGCGGCGGACTCGGTAGTGAGCAGGTTCGGATGATGGCAAAAGAAGGTGCCAAAATTGTGGCAGCTAATTTAAAGCAGGATCCGATCATTGCCGATGGACAAGCTGCCGATGCTCTGTGGAACAAAACGCTTAAGCTGGTTGAGGAAATCAAACAGAGCGGGGGAGAAGCGATTGCCGTAGCGCTCAACGTGACCAAGGAACAAGACTGGGAAGATGCTGTTGCAGAAACCGAAAAGCATTTTGGTCGTCTGGATGTATTGGTCAATAATGCTGGCATTTATTATCACGCAGGCTTACTTGAGCATACTGTCGAAAAGTTTTACCAGATAGTCAATATAAACCAACTCGGCGTTTTATTAGGAATGAAAGCTGCCGTGCCGGCCATGAAACGCGCAGGCGGTGGTTCTATTGTTAACTTTTCATCTATCTACGGCATTGCGGGAGCAGGTGTCTCCACGGCTTATCAGAGTACGAAAGGTGCTGTCAGATTAATGACCAAGTCAGCGGCGTTGGAATTTGTCGGCGACAATATTCGAATTAATGCCATTTGTCCCGGTATGTTCGATACCAATTTATTTGAAAGCAGTGTGCCAAAAGAAGAATGGGACGCACTTATCTCAATGGTGCCGATGAAACGCTTTGGTAAACCTCATGAAATTGCCTACGGTACGATCTTTCTGGCGTCTGATGAGTCTTCATTTATGACTGGCACAGATTTGGTGATAGATGGTGGTTATACCTGTCCTTAGAACGGGTTAATAGTGAAGCCAATGAGAGAAAGAATATCTCTCATTGGTTTTTAAGATTATTTACTGCATGTTCCAGTTTTTGCCATGTTTAAAGAGCTAATGTCTTTTTTGCCTTTTTCTTCATCAACAAGATCTACACCGGCACCACCCACAAAAACACCTATTTTCATATACTGTCTAATGAAATAGTTTTTGCCAGTTTCGGTATTCAACAATAAGTCGTTAGGTGAGAACTCTGATTCGGTAGCAATTTTATGCTGCTCATCACCTTTTACTTCTTTGTAAAAGAACATGTCTGGAGCAGTTTCACCCAGGCAATCTCCATCAACCCAGACGTCTTTTTTGAGTGCGTCACCAAAGCTACCTGAGCGATAAACATACAAGCCTGAATTACCTTCTGAGGGAGACTTGAATTGTTTTGCCAGCTCGCTGTTTTCTTTGCTTTCCATTGGAACAGAAGCGCAACCAGATAGGAATGTTACTGCTACCAAAACAGCAGCAAATTATACTTTTTTCATCTACTTTCCTTGTTTTTAAATTT
>NZ_DIAC01000127.1:0-167 GCF_002414625.1 Methylophaga sp. UBA5088
GTTTGTGGTCCAAAAATCAGATCGACATAGGGCGCACGCTGACGAATCGCTTCACCTTCCTGACTGGCCACACAGCCACCCACACCGATAACCAGGTTAGGACGCGAGTCTTTCCAGCGTTTCCAGCGGCCCAGTTGGTGGAAGACCTTTTCCTGGGCTTTTTCACG
>NZ_DIAC01000127.1:305-7532 GCF_002414625.1 Methylophaga sp. UBA5088
TCCTGGGCTTTTTCACGAATCGAACAGGTATTGAGCAACAATACGTCCGCTTCTTCAGGAATATCTGTAGGTTCTAATTGATGAGATGCCGCCAGGACTTCTGCCATTTTTGATGAATCGTACTCATTCATCTGACAGCCGAATGTTCTGATATAAAGTTTGCCAGCCATAGTTTCTGCTAAAGTCAAAGGGCGCACAGGATACTATTTTTTAGCTGATTAGTACATACAAGTGATTGTTTTTACTAATAACTGCAAATATAGTGTGGGAAGCAACAACAACAAGGAAGTGAATCATGGCAATCAAGGATTGGCCTGCCGATGATCGCCCTCGAGAAAAGCTTTTATTATCAGGTGCTAAGGCATTGTCTGATGCAGAGCTACTGGCGATTTTTCTGCGCACGGGTGTAAAAGGATTTTCCGCTGTCGACTTAGCCCGCAAACTCATCCATGAATTTGGATCGTTGCGGCGCTTACTGGAAGCGGATCAGCAAGAGTTTTGTCAGGGCCATGGACTTGGCCAGGCAAAATATGTGCAATTACAAGCCGTTCTGGAGATGGGCCGTCGTCATTTAGAATCCAGCCTGAAACATGGCGATGCATTTACCGATGCAGACACTACCATGCGTTATATAAAACAGCGTTTACGTGCCTACCCGCATGAGGTTTTTGCCTGCCTCTATCTGGATAATCAGCATCGTTTTCTACAGTTTGACGAATTATTTCGTGGCACGATTGATGGGGCCAGTGTGTATCCACGTGAAGTCGTCAAGTCAGCACTCCAACATAATGCTGCAGCGGTTATTCTTGCTCATAATCATCCCTCAGGTATTGCTGAGCCCAGTCAGGCTGATATTCACATAACGAAACGCATCCAGTCTGCACTTGACCTTGTGGATATCCGAGTACTGGACCACATCATCGTCGGCGATGCTGATGTAACCTCACTTGCACAGCTTGGCCATGTCTAACTATGTCAATTGCCTCATTAACAAATGAAATGACCTAATTAGAATAAACTCAGGCTCTCTATCATTGATAGGTTTACGTTAAACCGGATGAGAGAGTTATCATGAAGTCTATAAAAGTAGCCGGTCTAGGCTTATTACTGAGTCAAACCATTAATGTCTATGCTGCTGAAAACAGGTTAATTGATGATGCCAGTCTGAGCTTGGGCAGTCTGGTTGTATCATCAGATAGCACGGGGCCATTGACCTCGCGCAATCTGTCGACATCTGTTGATGTGCTGAACCAAGACCGTATTGAAGATCAAAATGTCAATTACACATGGCAGCTTTTTGACCAAATGCCAGGTGTGATGTTAACGCAGTTCGGTATGGGTAATGAGTCTGGCAAAATTTCCTTTCGTGGCTTTAATGGTGAAGGTGAAGTTAATGCAGTAAAACTCCTCATCGATGGTATTCCCAGTAATCAGAACTCCGGCAATATGCCTTCTCTGGAATTGCTGACACCTCTGGAAATCGAAAGTATCGAAGTCGTACGAGGCACGAATGACCCACGCTACGGTTTGCATAATATTGCTGGTAATGCTGGCATCTTTACGCATCAAGGCGGTAACTATAACAAAGCCCGCGTCACTTATGGCAGCTATGCGACACGAAATGTACAGTTTGTCAGTGGTATAGAAAACAATGGCTTCTCGCAAAATTACGCAATCAGTTATCTCAACTCAAACCGCTACCGCCATCATAGTGATATTGAAAAAAGTACTTTTTCCGGAAAATGGTTTTACACAGCCAATAGTGGGCGTGCCCAAGTTGGCTTGATTGTGCGACATGGTAAAGCTGAAGGTGAAGAAGCGGGTTACCTGACACGGGCTGAAGCACATGATGATCCTGAACAATCTCGACCACATAACAAGGCAGATGGTGGTGATCGCATGATGACTCAATTCAGCGCTCATCTGGATATTGATATCGCTGATAATCTTTTCTGGACCAGCAAGGCCTATCTAAATGAGTTAGATGAAGATCGTTATGTCACCTTTGCAGCAGGCGGCAACCATAACGAACGATTAACCGAAGAAGAACATAAAGGCGCTTTAACGACTTTAACCTGGCGACCGGATGTGAGCTGGGCGCATGAGTTCAGCCTGATGGGCGGCCTGAGTGCTGAATGGCAAAATAATGAAAGTCGTCGTTATATCGTCGACCTGGACCGAAGCCGAACATCAGAGACACGTAACCAGAATTTCGATTTTGATATTTATGGCGGCTTTATCCAGGCCATTTATAAACCCACTGAAAAACTGAAAATTGTCCCTGCTTTCCGTGTTGATACGGTGCGTGGCAGCTTAAATGACAACGGCACACATCGCGATATCAACGATTACGGTAATATCAATCAACCTAAGCTGAGCGCCGTTTATTCTTTTAATGATCAATATGCTGTATACACCAACTGGGGCAAAACCTTTCAGGTCGCTTCTGGTGCCGCCAGCTATAAACAAAACACATTATCAAACGATCTCGATGCATCGATTAACGAAGGTTGGGAAGTCGGACTTAAATTCACTCCTACAGACTGGCTGAATGGACGCGTTGCAGTCTGGCAGCAAGTCGCTGATGGTGAGTTTAAAACCAAGTTAGGTGACGCGAACAATGACAGTGAGAATATTGGTAAAACGCAACGTCGAGGCATAGATTTTCAATTTAATGCACAAGCCACTGATAAGCTGGGCCTCTGGTTCGCTGCCTCATTCCAGGATTCTGAAATCCTTAAAGCGGGTGCAGATAAACCACTTAATAAAGGCAATGAGATTGATCATGTACCACACTATTTGATTGATGCCGGCGCAGACTATCAAGCCACACCAAAGCTTAAATTATCTTCTTGGGTCAGTGCGCAGGATGATGCTTATTTAAATCAGGAAAACAATACTAATAAGTATGGTCAATACGTTTTGGTTAATGCATCAGCTAGCTATGCACTGACAGAAAAAGTCAGGCTCGATCTCGAACTTAAAAATATTTTTGACCGCTATTATGAGTATGTTTGGATGAACTCAGAATCAATGCATTCGCCCGGTGATGGCCGTTCAATATATGGTTCTATTCAATATGACTTTTAATTACGCATGAGAAAAGCTCGACAGCTGTGGCTGGACATTCACACCTATCTTGGACTGAGTATCGGTTTATTACTGGTCTTATTAGGTCTAACAGGCAGTATTTTGGTGTTTTATCTGCAATTCGATATCTGGTTAAACCCAGATATCGAAGCGGTGTCGACAGCCCCTGTCCGTCAGCAACAAGCTGTCTTTGATCGGTTACATCAACAATTTCCAACACGAACGGATTCCTGGCGTATTGAACAACCATTGCATCCAGGCTGGCCCATCATGGCGCGTTATTACACACCAGTTGAAACTCGCGACTCGATGTTTGCGCCTTTAATGGTCACCCTTGATCCTGTCACACGAGACATCACCAGTGAACGATTCTGGGGCGAGTTTGCGATGACCTGGATCTACAATCTGCATTACACCCTGTTACTAGATAAAAACGGCAAAACCTTTATTGGCATCATCGGCCTGATTAGTCTGATATCACTCATTTCTGGCATGGTCCTATGGTGGCCAGGCTGGCTAAAATTACGCCAGGTGTTGGCTTGGCGTCTGCGCTCCAGCTATGCCAAAAAAGTGTTTGATCTCCATATTTTGTCAGGCAGTTATGGTTTTATTGTGCTGTTAATGCTGAGCTTAACGGGAGCGGCGTTGGCGCTACCCACACAAACACATGACATTATTCGCACCTTTTCACCATTAGCCTCAAGCCCCGATCTGACTCGTTCACTTCACGAAAAAGCGAACAAGCCTGTTATCTCAGCAGATGCCGCTGTAAAGTCAGCGTTTACAGTTTTCCCCGACGCTGAGTTACGCTGGGTAGAGTCGCCGGGTAGTCAAAAAAATAGTTGGCGCGTCGTTTTCTATCAACAAGGCGAACCCAGTCGTCGCTTCCCGAGAACTCAGGTTTGGGTGAATGCATACAATGGTCAGATTGTCGCCAGCCGTGATGGGTTGGCTGATAAAGCCGGAGATAAAATCCTGAATTGGTTACACCCTTTACATAACGGTGAAGTCTTTGGACTGACTGGGCGGATTATTGTCTTTATCAGTGGCTTTGTGCCGTTAATATTATTTGTTACTGGCTTATTACGCTGGCAGCAAAAGCGGCGCGCCAAACAACGCACCGCTTCTCGTCATATCTAATCCTCGTCCCAATCTACTGGCGTGTCTTTAAAGACTTTTTTGCCCGTGAACATCGCAGAAACCAGACCATTACGTTCCCGAAGCTCGCTATATACGACGCCCAGAATATGTAAGATGATGGCCAGGCTCAGTAACCAGAATACGATTTCATGTATTTCTTTGAAGGGTGAACGGAATTCTCGCATTTGTTGATAAGCGGCCTCATTAACACCATCTTTTGAATAGGGCTCGACCAAAGTTTCAGTCTGTGGACTCTCTGCTACCCAGGCCTTAAAACTCTCTCCAAATGGCGGCATATAGACATCAGTGCCACCCAGTACCAAACCGGTTACCGCCTGGGTCGTTAATAAGATAAATAATAAGGTCACCATCAATCGTGCCAGAGGATTATGTCCTGCAAACCCCACCGGCTTACCCTCGTTGATGCTCTCCAGGTATATTTGCCGCTGTTGTTTATACTTTTTCCCTACTGGCAAAATGGCTGCCCAACGACTAAACCGGTTCCCGATAAACGTCCAAAACAAACGCACAGCTAAATTAATTACAAACACATAACCAATATAGACATGCCACGTCTTTAACAGAATTTTGCCATCTGTGCTTACACCAAGGGCTTTACTGTTCAAGATAGCGACCCCGATTGCAATCAATGCAATCACCGACAATACATTTATCCAATGAAACCAACGGACCATGCGATCCCATACCGGGTATTCCGTTAATGTTCTAGCCATTTGTTTTTTCATTTCTCTCTCTCTTCTTATTTATCGACACGACAATATTCACCGCTCCAGTCATGGAGATAGGGTGTGATCGTTTTATGCTCTTCGAGATGGTTTTTCCACCAATTTTTTAGAAAAATAAGGACTTGCTCTGGCTGCTTTTGCTGTTTAGCGTGATGACACTCAACCTTAAATTCAGTGATCAGATTATCCATAGCTTGTTGATAGTTTTTGAGTTCTGGATATTCCGTTGAATTTAATATGCCCTCTTCTGTTTTATAATGAAACAGGATATAACTTATCAAAAGCTTAACAGTGGGTAATAAGGACTCAAACTCCAGCTCTTGCTGTAGAAAATAATGTAATGAATTGATAGTGGCTAGAATGGCACGATGCTGCTCATCAATAATAGGCACCTGCTGACTGAACTCATCTTGCCATACGAGCAACAATGGTCTGTTCATGCCCATCTCCTAAGCCTATTTCACAGCTATTTTAAACTGAAAACGGATATTTAATAGCCTCATGATAGCGGTAGTCTTTTACCTCAAAATCATCCAAGGTCACCCACGTTTCCAGATCCTTTAATGATCGAATCTCAGGGTTAATGTGTAAGCTGGGCGAAGGGTAAGGCTCACGTTTTAATTGCACATCACGCATTAACTCCAGCTGATCTTCATAGATGTGAGCATTCACAATCTTATGATAAGCCTTGCCCGGCTTGAGACCAGAAATCTGCGCCATAATTTTGAGTAAAAAGAACACTTGCACCTGATTAAAATTTAACCCTAGCGGCACATCACAAGAACGCTGGTAAGAGGTTAAATACAGCGTATCACCTAAAACAGAAAAGGTATGGGTATGCATGCACGGTCTGAGACACCCCATATCAAACTCACCCGGATTATAAAAGGTCAGGATTTCACCTCGATCATCAATACCGCGTTTCAGATCATCCGCGATCTTTTGTAACTGATCTAAGGTCGAGCCATCAGGCTTTTGCCAGCGACGGCCCTGAACGCCATAAACCCGCCCCATATCATCTTCACCTTTGCGGTGAGGATTATTTAGCCAGTCTTTATTATCGTTGGCATTAGCATCCCATGTACGACATCCAATGGCACGGAAGTCTGCTGCATTATCATAGCCGCGCAGGTATCCCAGCATTTCTGCAATAGCCGCTTTCCAGTAACTTTTTCGGGTAGTGATGAGTGGAAATTGGTTATTAGCGACATCATATTCCAGGTCAGCATTAATGATGGTCAGACAACGCTTACCTGTCCGCTCATTTTCCACCCACTCGCCTTCGTCAATAATACGTTGGCATAAATCCAGATACTGTCTCACTCAGAAGGCTCCAATTCTCACTGCAAATTGCTGATGATTTTGGCATTGCTTGTTCCGACAAACAACCTCATTAAGGCGACAGGTTATATTTTTGCATCCGATATAACAGGGTATCGCGACTTATTCCTAGTAAACGGGCCGCTTTAGAACGATTTCCAGCCGCCATCTCAAGCGCTTGTTCAATTAAATCCAGTTCCACTTTGGCGAGATCAATGCCGCTGGGCGGTAATTGAAACTGATGCTGTTGTATAGTCACTTCAGGGCGCATCTCTCTGGGTAAATCACCCGGCTGTAATAGCTCGCCAGCATGCAATAAGGCAAGACGCTGACACAGGTTTTGTAGCTCTCTGATATTACCAGGCCAGTGATAATGTAAAAAACTTTGTTCGGCTTCTTTCGATAAACGCACCACAGCATTATTACCCGCATAAGCTTTCAGGTAATGCTTCATCAGCAGAGGAATATCTTCCGAACGCTCACGTAAGGCAGGTAATTCAATCGGTACCACCTGTAAACGATAAAACAAGTCAGCCCGGAACCTGCCCGCCTTCACTTCAGCTGGCAAATCGGCACTGGTCGCGGCGAGTATACGCACGTCAGCGACGTGCAAACGATGGCTTCCCTGTAACTGACACTCACCGGCTTCCAGAAAACGTAAGACTTTTGCCTGAACTGATAGTGGCAATGCATCTACTTCATCAAGAAAAACGGTACCGCCCTCTGCTGCCAGCAAACGACCACGAAACGTGACTTCACCTTGTTCATTACTGCGACCAAACAAATCCAGCTCAATATCTTCTGTAGGTAGCGCAGCACAATTGATGGTCACAAGCGCATTATCTTTACGACGACTTTGCTCATGCAGACTCAAGGCGATTAACTCTTTACCGGTGCCTGTTTCACCACTGATTAACACACTGGCATCACT
>NZ_DIAC01000127.1:7590-10002 GCF_002414625.1 Methylophaga sp. UBA5088
ACTTAGAGCAATCATGGGTAATGTACGCAAGATGTGAGTTAAATCAGGCGATTGGCCTAAAATTTCATTCATTACGCTTACCCCTGCATCTGATGTTGATGGTCAGGCATGGCATGGTGTTCATGTAAACTTTCCATTGGCCAGAAAA
Source organism: Methylophaga sp. UBA5088 (assembly GCF_002414625.1). Lineage (NCBI taxonomy): Bacteria > Pseudomonadati > Pseudomonadota > Gammaproteobacteria > Thiotrichales > Piscirickettsiaceae > Methylophaga > Methylophaga sp. UBA5088. The sequence goes on from NZ_DIAC01000127.1 coordinate 7,739, forward strand.
GCGTCGCAACTGCCATCAAAATGATCAGTAAACCTGCCGTTTTACGTAAGTTTGCTGAACGTCCTAAGGCAGCTAACATACCGGTAAATAATCCAGCGCCCATCACCGCGGGCAATGTGCCAGCCCCAAATGCCAACATGACCAAGCCCCCTTTCACCGGATCACCTGCTGTTGCCGCTACAGCTAATGCCGCGTAGACCAGACCACATGGTAGCCAGCCCCAGACCATGCCGAGGAAAAATGCTTGACTGACTTTGCGTACAGGCAATAGCTTTTGACCTATTGGTTGTAACCTGCGCCATAAGGGCGCCCCCATACGCTCAGCACGGGCAAACTTAGGAAACCATCCGGCCAGATACAAGCCCATTGAAATCATGACAATGACAGATAGCACTCTCAGAACCCAGTGTGCATTGATTTGTGTCAGAGGTGAGCTCAATAAGCCGACGATCAGACCTGCAAAGCTGTAGCTCAGGATTCGACCAAGGTTATAGTTAAATACGAACGGTAACATTCGCCTCTGACTCTCTCTGACCTCTTTAGGCAAACTCAACGTTAATGCGCCAATCACCGAACCACACATCGCAATACAATGAACGGTGCTGAATAACCCGAGTAAAAAAGCCGTGATATAGGAACTAGTGATGGCCGCCATGCTTACAAATGTCTCTTAAATTTTTGATTCATTTTCACATTATCACGTCGTTTTCGCATTAAATTGTGTCATTTCACACACCGCACATTGAAAAACCACACTTTTTAACGGGTATAAATTCATACAATTTCAAGTTGAGTTGTCTGAGAGAGAAGATAAATGAAACGTACCAGCCTGTCACTTAGCATTATGCTGAGTTTTGTCCTACCCTCGATTGCCTATGCTGAGCATAGCCATGATGTTGAAGAACTAGAAAAAGTCACCGTTTCTGGGCAAGCTATTCACCCCTTACCTCAAGAGAGCGCAGGGCTTGATCTGGAAGCACTTAAATCAAAACGTGCTCAGTCAAGTGATACGGCCTCACTACTGAAAGGTATTCCCGGCGTATCACTCTATGGTGCTGGGGGTGTATCAAGTCTGCCGGTGATTCGTGGTTTAGCAGATGACAGGCTTCGCATTAAAGTGGATGGCATGGACCTAATCTCGGCCTGTGCTAACCACATGAATCCCCCCCTTTCCTATATTTCACCCACCAATGTATCTGAGTTAAAAGTCTATTCAGGCATCACTCCTGTCAGTGCTGGTGGTGATAGTATTGGCGGCACCATCATTGCGAAAAGCAAACAACCGGAGTTTGCTAAAGATGCTGACAGTGTTTTGTCAAAAGGAGAAATTGGCGCCTTCTACCGTAGTAACGGTGACGCACGGGGTGCTAACTTGTCAGCCACTTTGGCGACGGATAATTTTAGTCTGAACTATACTGGCTCAACCAGCAAAGCCAATAATTACGATGCGGCGAATAACTTCAAGGCCGCTGGACCGGCAGCCTCAGATAGAGGTTGGTTGGACGGTGATGAAGTCGGCTCAACCGCTTATGAAACACGTAACCATGCTTTGAACCTTGGTTTTAAACTCGATAATCACTTATTACAAGTCAAACTCGCACATCAGGATATCCCATACCAAGGTTTCCCTAATCAACGTATGGATATGCTGGAAAACCGCAGTAATAGTATCAATTTCATATATAACGGCTTATTCGACTGGGGCACATTCGAGACGTCTCTTTATAGAGAAAAAACCCATCACAAAATGGATTTCGGTGATGATAAGCAATTTTTATATCCATCAATGGCAGGGCCGGCATTTGGTATGCCCATGGAAACGGAAGGTGATAATCGCGGCTTGAGTGTTAAAGCTGAGATCAATGCTAATGAGCGTGATCTTTACCGAATTGGTGCTGATATCCAACGTTACCGTCTCGATGACTACTGGGAAGCTTCAGGTGGCATGATGATGTCGCCAAACACATTTATCAATATTAACAATGGTCAACGTGATCGTTATGGTGTCTTTGCTGAATGGGAAGCGGACTGGACATCAAAATGGACAACATTAGCAGGCATACGTCATGAAACAGTGAAAATGGATGCCGACGATGTACAAGGTTATAACTCGACAAATTATGACCCTACTGCTTTCAACAATGCAGATAGAAGCCAAACTGACAACAATATCGATCTGACATTGATAGGCCGCTTAACCCCATCTGATAACGCCAGTTATGAATTTGGTTATGCACAGAAAACACGTTCTCCGAATCTTTACG
>NZ_DIAC01000127.1:10092-15529 GCF_002414625.1 Methylophaga sp. UBA5088
ACGTTCTCCGAATCTTTACGAGCGTTACGCCTGGTCAACCAACGGTATGGCAATGCGTATGGTGAATTTAGCCGGTGATGGCAATGGTTATGTCGGTAATGTAGACCTGGATCCCGAAGTCGCACATACCATTAGTTTCACAGCGGACTGGCATGATGCTGAGAAGCAAGACTGGAATATCACTTTCACGCCCTACATTAGCTATGTGGACGATTTTATCGATGCTAGACGCTGTAGCGGTCAAACAGGGATGATGGCTGTATGTACAGCATCTAATCTGAGCACTAGCGATGACTTCGTTTACCTGCAGTATGACAACGTCTCGGCGAAGTTATATGGCGCTGATTTATCTCTAGCTAAACATCTTTATCACGATGATAAGGTTGGCCATATCAGCGGGCAAGCGGTGTTCAGTTATGTCAGGGGTAAAAACCGGGATACCGGTGATAACCTCTATAACATCATGCCTCTCAATGCGACATTCATACTGCAGCATGCAAAAGGCGCTTGGCATAACACGGCTGAATGGCAAGTGGTTGCCGCTAAGGATCGTGTGAATGATGAACGTAATGAGCAAGAAACATCTGGTTATGGCTTATTAAATCTGCACACCAGCTACCAATGGAAGCAAGCTCGTGTTGATTTTGGTATCGATAATGTTCTGGATAAGGGCTACAGCGAACCTTTATCAGGTGCTTATACTGGCCAAGGTATGACGATGTCAGGTTCGGGGGTACCTTGGGGCGTGACTGTTCCAGGTATGGGCCGCTCGTTCTATACAGCACTTAGTTACTCTTTTTAATAGCTAGGCTATATAAGGCGTCTCTGAACTCATTAAGCAGAGACGCCTTTTTACTCAAATCAAGCTATCACACTTAATTTCAGATCAACCTTTCTAAGCTGTTCCACTTCATGCTCTAAATCCGCTTCTGTGAGTGGATGCTCTTTCAACCAGCCATCAGGCAAGACCAGCTCCATTTTTTTACCATCCAGCTTTAATTTAATATAAGTATCAGCTCGCTCGGATCGACCACGATTAAACACCATCGCCAAACGCAACAACACCGTTAAACGTTGCGTAGTCAGTTGCATTTCATCCGGTAATTTATTGATATGTTTCTTCGGGAACGAGCGGCGCTGTCCTCTTACCATCACGGATAAAGCATGTTGCTCTTCACGAGAGAAGCCGGGTAAATCAGAATGTTCAACCAGGTAGGCCGAATGCTTATGAAACTGATTGTGAGAGATGGCTAAGCCGACTTCATGTAATTTGCAGGCCCATTGTAGGCGGTGCAATAACTCATCATGATCCAGTTCCCAGTCATGGGCGACTTGTTCATAAAGCTGTGTTGCCATGACCGCAACGCGTTCTGCATGGGCTTCATCGACATGATAACGTCGCATCAATGCCAACACCGTGCGGTCACGCTCATCATCATGCTGAATACGACCGAGCAAGTCATATAATAGCCCTTCTCTGAGAGCGCCATCCGATACGATCATTTTTTCAATACCAAGCCGCTCAAAAGCTGCAGCCAACACACATAAGCCGCCGGCAATCACATTATTTCGTTCTTCTGATAATCCTTGTAATTTCGCCTCTTCAACACTGCCAGCTTCGATAAGATGATTCACCATCTTTTCCAAAGCCTTGGATGTAATGATGCCATCGTCCGCCCAGCCTTGTTCCTTACAAATATTAGCGACTGTGCGAATCGTACCGGATGCACCAATCGCTTCTTGCCAACCTGCTTGACGATAAGGGCGCTGAATGTAGCGAATGCGTCTCGCTGCCGCGAGCATGGCATGCTGCATTTGCGTTGCTGTGGTTTTGCCATCAGCAAAAAACTTTTGTGAAAAGCTGACACAGCCCATTTCCAGACTTTCTCGCATCAGGCCTTTAAACCCATCACCGATAATAAACTCTGTGCTTCCTCCACCAATATCCATCACTAAGCGGCGACTATCATCAAAAGCCAGCGAATGAGCCACGCCAAGATAAATCAGACGCGCTTCTTCTTCACCGGTGATAATTTCAATAGGATGACCTAATGCGAGACGTGCCTGACGTAAAAAGCGGCGTGAATTGTGAGCAATACGAAGCGTATTGGTACCCACGACCCTGACACTGCCATAGGGCAGGTCTCTAATGCGTTCACCAAAGCGTTCTAAACAAGCGATGGCACGTTCCTGTGCCTCGAGCGAAAGGTAATGATGTTTATCCAGTCCAGCACGAAGCTGAACCATCTCCCGCAATCTATCCACCACCTGAAAGTGACCATCACGCATTCGGGCAATGATCATATGAAAGCTGTTGGAGCCCAGATCAACGGCCGCCAGCACATCTTGATTTGTTTCTTGCATAGCACCTGTCAGTTCATTTTTAGGTTTATTCTGCACTAGCTGATTGCTGGTGGACAATGTTAAATCGTTTTTTTCATAAAAAAAGCCCGGTCTCAAATGCAGCCGGGCCTTTTGAAAAAGCGATAAGAACCATCGATTTTTATTCAATAACTTGGCCTTTAATCACTTGTTCGGCTTTTTCAATACTTAAGTGACGCACATCCTTACCTTCTACCAAATAAATGATGTGTTCACAGATGTTATTCGCGTGATCGCCAATGCGTTCCAACGAGCGCGCAGACCACATCATATCAATGACCCGCGTCACGGCACGATTATCTTCCATCATATAGGTCATGAGCTGACGAAGAATGGCTTCATATTCTGCATCGACTTCACGGTCTTCTTTGGCTACACGAAGCGCCATATCGACATCAAATCGCGCAAAGGCATCTAATGCATCACGCAGCATGCCACGCACATGGTTACCCATCGCTTGCAGTTCGCGGTAGTTATGCTTCGGGCGATCCTTTTCAGACAGATTCAGTGCCATTTTGGCAATACGTACAGACTCATCCCCAATACGTTCTAAATCGGTAATAGTTTTCAATATGCCTGATACCAGGCGTAAATCCCCTGCCGTTGGCTGACGAAGTGCAATAATCTGAATGCACTCTTCATCAATGCTCACTTCCATTAAATTGACGTCTTCGTCATTGGCAATCACTTCACGAGCGATATCGGCATCACCTTTAATTAATGCTTCCATTGCACTATGAACTTGCTGCTCGACTAGACCGCCCATCGCTAACACGCGAGAACGGATATCCTGTAACTCATTCTCGAACTGTTGCGAAATATGTTGGGAAGTAGTTGTAACCATGTCTTCTCTCCTCAGCGCCGATTAACCATAACGGCCGGTAATATAATCTTCTGTTTGTTTTTTACTTGGGTTGGTAAAGAGCTCATCCGTGGCACCAAACTCAATTAATTCGCCCATATACATAAATGCGGTGTAATCTGAAACACGTGCTGCCTGTTGCATATTATGGGTCACGATCACAATCGTATACTTCTCCTTGAGCTCGTATATTAATTCTTCGATCTTCAAGGTGGAGAGAGGATCCAGTGCCGACGCAGGTTCGTCCAATAATAAAACCTCGGGCTCAATGGCAATCGCGCGGGCTATAACCAGACGTTGTTGCTGACCACCAGACATGCCCATTGCTGACTCATGCAGACGATCTTTGACTTCGTCCCAAAGCGCCGCCCCTTTTAATGATTTTTCGACCACCTTATCCAGGGTAGAACGATCATTTACGCCTTGCAGTCTGAGGCCATACGCCACATTTTCATAAATCGATTTAGGAAATGGATTGGGTTTTTGAAACACCATACCGACCTGACGGCGCAAATCTGCCACATTCACTGAGGGTGAATTAATTTCCATATTATCCAGTAATAACTGCCCCTCCATCCGTACAGATTCAATCAAGTCATTCATACGGTTAAAACAGCGTAACAAGGTAGACTTACCACAACCACTTGGTCCGATAAACGCGGTGACACGGTTCTTTGGAATCTGCATATTGATGTTATGCAATGCCTGCTTATCACCATAAAACAGATTGAAATCTTTCACTTCCAGGCACAGTGTTTCATTGTCCAAGGTCACACGAGGACCGCGTTGCATCGATTCAATATCAATACCTCGTGATACGTTTTTCTGCTCTTTCACTGCTTCCATCGTTTAACTCTCACTTGCTTTATAAGTTTCTCGCAGACGATTGCGAATGCCAATCGCTGCCAGGTTCAGCACAACAATTATCAGTACCAATAAAAAGGCTGTGGCATACACCAACGGTCTGGCGGCCTCAACGTTAGGGCTTTGGAAACCCACATCGTAAATATGGAACCCCAAATGCATGAACTGACGATCTAAATGCAGGTAGGGCGCAATATTATCAATCGCTAATGACGGCGCCAGTTTGACTACGCCCACCATCATTAATGGTGCCACTTCACCTGCTGCTCGCGCTACGGCTAAAATCAATCCGGTCATCATGGCTGGTGCAGCCATAGGTAATACCGTTCGCCATAAGGTCTCAGCTTTGGTCGCACCGAGTGCCAGACTGCCCTCACGAATCGCTCTTGGAATACGGGACAAACCTTCTTCTGTCGCCACAATCACCACCGGTACAGTCAAGATGGCTAAAGTCAGCGACGCCCATAATAAGCCAGGCGAGCCAAATGTGGGTGAAGGCAGTTTTGCCTGGAAGAAAAGCTCATCCACGCTGCCACCGATAAAATAGACAAAAAAGCCTAAACCGAATACACCGTAAACAATGGACGGCACGCCGGCGAGATTATTCACAGCAATACGAATGAGTCGAACCACTGCGCCCTGTCTGGCATATTCCTTCAGATAAACAGCGGCAACGACGCCAAACGGTGTGACTAATACCGACATAATCATCACCATCATGACGGTGCCAAAAATAGCCGGAAAAATACCGCCTTCTGTATTGGCCTCACGAGGTTCACCAGACACAAACTCCCAAGCATTGTGGAAATATTGTCCCAATTTTTGTAGTGTTGTCATGGCGTTGGGTTTATAGGCCTGAACAATTTTTGCCATGGGAATGTCCGCTTCACGACCATCAGCAATCCTGACAGTAATCTGATCCCGGTTCAGTCCTGAATAGAGTTCATCCAGCTCCACACGGATTTTTGCATAGCGTGCATTGAGCTGTTGGCGCTCTTCTTCTATCTCTAAATAAGGCGCGCTACCTTTTTCAACCTCATTCAGTTCCAGACGTCGTTCATCAATCCGTAGCTCTTCAAGACCATGATTGATTTTGCCAATCTCCGATTTTTCAATCTCTTTTATCTTGCTAAATAAAGCATTGCTGCGTGCCAGTCGGGTCTGAAACTCATCCCACGCTTGTTCCCCCTCCGCGACCACTTCACCTTGCTGCTTCACATTCACGAGGTAGCCATAGAAATTACCCCACTCGCGGCGTTCTATCGACATCAGTCCCGCAGGTTTTTGTGTATCAGCTATCCAGGGATCGTTAATCCAGCGAAAGTCGAG
>NZ_DIAC01000047.1:0-11900 GCF_002414625.1 Methylophaga sp. UBA5088
GACTGTAGCTGTTTGAAGCTATTGCCAGTCAAGCCAAGAAAAAAGGCTGCACGGCGACATTGATATCCCTGTAAGCCAACAACAGGATCCACATATAAATTCAGTATCGCCTCAGGTTGTTCTTCCGCCACGGCTTCGATATCCATACCGCCTTCTGCTGAGACCATAAAAACAATACGTTGTGAACTTCGGTCAACCAGTACGGCCAGATAAATTTCACGACTGATATTGGTCGGTCTTTCTACCAGTACCTGGTGTACGGGCAGGCCTTCAGCTGTAGTTTGATGGGTGACAATATGTGTACCTAACATGCCGGCTGCGGCGGATTCTACATCATCCAGAGAATTCACCACTTTGACACCACCCGCTTTGCCGCGACCACCGGCATGAACTTGTGCCTTAACGACCCAACGCTCGCCTGCTAGTAACTCAGCGGCTTGTCGAGCTTGAGCGGGTTCAGCAACGGATTGACCTTGAGGTGTAGGCACACCGTATCGATTAAATAATTGTTTGGCCTGAAATTCATGCAGATTCATTGTATGTTCTTGCCTTACTTGGTTGTCTTTTCAACGCCAGCGACAGTTATCTTTTAATAATCTGCGATTTGTTGATAAAAACAAGATCTTAATTCAATGTCGAAAACGTTATATTTTCTCGCAATAGCGCAATAATTACCATCACTACACATGATATAGTTCACGCTGAATGCCTTAAACGAGTTTTTAGATGTTAACGCTATACCCAGAAATAGAACCTTATCAAACCCATTTACTTGAGAGAGAGACCTTATCTTCTGGAAAGAAACACGAAATTTATGTCGAAGAATGCGGCAATCCTGATGGGATTCCAGTTGTTTTTCTGCATGGTGGCCCTGGCTCAGGGTGTCGTCCACAACATCGTCAATATTTCGATCCTGAAAAATATCGTATTGTGTTGTTTGATCAACGTGGCTGCGGACGTTCTAAGCCCAGCGGTGAGCTTGAAAACAATACCACCGCGCATTTAGTCAGTGATATGGAGTATATCCGCACCCAGCTCGGTATAAATACATGGGTGATTTTTGGCGGTTCGTGGGGAGCGACATTGGCGTTGTGTTATGCAAGAGATCACGCTGACAACGTCATACACATGATATTGCGTGGTACATTTCTGGGGCGCCAGCAAGATATTGATTGGGTTTATGCTGCAGGAGGCGCTTCAAAGCTATTTCCGGAAGCATGGCATCGCTTAACGCATATGCTAGATGACTCGGAACAACTAAGACCACTGAAGGCTTACTATACTCGGCTAACCGATCCTGATGAGTCACTGCAATTATCAGCGGCTGCCATTCTTAACAGTTGGGAGGCGACGATTGTGACCATGCGAGATCATGAGTACGAAGCCGATTTAACTGAAGCGCCCGGCCCATTGGCCCACTCACGTATTCAGTTACATTATGCATTGAACCAATGTTTTATCGAAAACCGGCCTATCTTGAGCGAAATTGACTCATTACGTCATATTCCTACCCATATTATTCATGGTCGTTATGATATTGTTTGCCCATTACAGCAATCCTGGGAACTACACCAGGCATGGCCTGAAACAAGCTTAACGGTGTTACCTCTTGCGGGACATGCTGCGGGCGAACCTGCAGTGGTCGATGCCTTAGTCAAGGCTACCGATGCGTTCGCGGATGAACTGTAGTGATAGCCTTATTGCAGCGTGTGAAACAGGCTTCGGTTGAAGTCAATAATCAATGTATTGCTGAGATCGATCATGGCCTGCTGGTATTTGTGGGGTTTGAAAAAGACGACTCATCGGCGATGATTGAACGTCTGGTGGAGCGAGTGATCAATTACCGCCTGTTTGCTGATGTGGATGACAAGATGAATCTCTCCGTGAAAGATATTAATGGCGGATTACTGCTTGTCCCGCAATTTACCCTGGCAGCAAACACGCAAAAAGGCCTACGTCCCAGCTTTGCTTCTGCTGCATCGCCTGACATAGGATATCAACTGTTTAATGAGTTTGTTGATGCCGCTAATAAGCAGCATCCTAAAGTTTGTACCGGTCAGTTTGGTGCTGACATGCAGGTTAAACTCATTAACGACGGGCCAGTGACTTTCTGGCTTCAGAGCTAAACTACTGTTACAGGATTTTTTGAATGCGCATTATCAGAAACTTTATTGTCGGGCTGTTATTGGTATTGGTTGGCATTGCCGCCATCATGCTTATCCCATCGCCTCAACCGCCTGCCAGTAAACCATGGGAAGTGACTGTGATGCCTGACAATAATGTCCAAGTATTTGGCATTCATTTAGGTAAAACTGATTATAAAACGGCTCAACAAGCACTCCGTGTGTTTGGCAAAACAGCCATCTTTACAGATCCGGATAATAAAGCCACGGTTGAAGCCTATTTTGATAGTGTGAACTTAGGTGGTTTATCAGCCAAAATGGTGCTGAATCTCGTCGTAGATGAAGACAAAATCGCTGATATGTTGGAGCGAGCATCAGCAGGAAAACTACAACCTAGTGGCGCGCATCAGCATGAATTGGCAGAAGAAGATAAACAGTTTTTATTGTCATCACCTGTTGCAGCGATTACCTATATACCCAGTGTTCGTTTAGATGAAGAAATGATTCAAGAACGCTTTGGTGCGCCTGATAGCACTAATACAGGATTACCAGATGATGAAGGTAACGCAGACATAATTTGGCTTTATCAGAAGCTTAATCTCACGGTTATTTTTAGCAGCAATAATAAGACGCTATTAATTTATCAAACTAAATAAGCGTCTCTTTTTCTGCCAGTTCATAGAAGGCTTCTTCGCTAACAGGCTTACTGAATAAATAGCCTTGTGCACACTGGCAAGTATGCTGTCTTAGATAATTGAGTTGCTCGTTGGTTTCCACACCCTCCGCAACGACTATCAAGCCCAGGCTTTCCGTCATTGCCAGAATTGCATTGACGATGGCGGCATCGTCTTTGTCGGTGGTGACATCCCGTATGAAACTGCTATCAATTTTAAGTACATTCAATGGAAACTGTTTCAAATATGACAAGGAAGAATAGCCCGTACCGAAATCATCAATAGCTAAGCTAATACCCATTTTACTGAGCTCAGATAATGTTAAGGTTGCCAGCTCAGGATCTTCCATTAACATGGTTTCCGTAATTTCCAGCTCCAGATTTTTAGTCGGCATACCTGTCTCCGCAAGAATATAGCGGATACGACTGGCAAGATTACCGCCTTTAAATTGGCGGCCAGATAAGTTAACGGCTAATTTGAAGTCTTCCGCTAGCTTATGCTTAATATTTAAAAAGCACTGACACGCCTGTTTCAGCACCCACTCACCGACAGATTCAATCATGCCAGTATCTTCAAGAATGGGTATAAAATCTGCGGGTGAGACTAAGCCCCACTGTGTACTATTCCAGCGCAATAGCACTTCTGCACCGTTCATTTTTCCAGTATCGAGATCAATTTGTGGCTGTAAATGAATGAAGAATTCTTCTTGCTCGACGGCTCGTCTTAAAGCCGTTTCCATAGCAAGTCTTAATGAGGCTTGTGCGTTCATATCCGCAGAATAGAACTGGAAATTATTTCGCCCCGTTTTTTTTGCGTGATACATGGCGGCATCCGCATTTCTGATCAGCATGTCAACATCACGACCATCCGCTGGATAGAGGCTCACACCAATACTTGGGCTAATATTGATTTCAACACCATCAATAAAATAAGGTTGTGACATGGCATGAATTATTTTTTCAGCCACTTTCCCTACATATTGTGCAGATCGAATATTCTCCAGAATAACAGTAAATTCATCGCCGCCTAATCTGGCTACCGTATCACCTTCACGAATCGTCTCTTTAATTCGTTTCGCTACCTCTTTTAAAAGACTGTCACCTGCTTTGTGCCCTAAAGAGTCGTTAATATGTTTAAAGTGATCCAGATCGAGAAAGCAGACAGCAAGTCGGCCAGAGTCACGGTGCGCTTTGTGAATTGCATGCTCAAGCCGATCATTAAAGACATTTCTATTGGGTAAGCCTGTGAGACTATCTATACTCGCCAGATTGGTTAACCTTTCCTCATTTTGGCGCTGTGTTGTTACATCTTCAAATAACCATATCGATCCGTTTTGCGGGGCATCAGCTTCAATCGATTTGCCAGCCATAGCGCACCAGAACCTATCTCCATTTTTGCGAACTAATTCCAGCTGAGCTTCATAACTCTCCCCCACTGAGAGATATTGAGACACATGTTCGCCAAATTGTTCGTAGGCGATTTGGCTTGGATAGATAAATCGTGTTTTTTGTCCTTCAATCTCTTCACGACTATATTGGAATAATTCTTCAAACTTCTGATTAACTCGTATCACTCTTCTGTCACGAATAAAAGCGATCCCCACCATCGCGTTTTCTAAAATGGTGTTCAACTCTGATGTCATCTGATGCAATTGCTGATTCGTTTTCTTCCATTTCGTGATATCCGCTATGACACAGACCCAGACAAAGTCATCACTACCACTGATTATCCTGCTGACGGAAATCCATAATGAGAAAGCCGTACCGTCCATGCGAAGACCTTCATACTCACCACTCGACTCATCATCCAGCTCTAAATCATCAATTGATTCAGGCTTATTTGCTTCAGCAAAAAACTGTAATAAGTGCTGACCAAGAAGATCCTCAATAGCACCACCGAACATGCTGGCACCAGCAGGGTTTATATCAATGATATAACCTTCTTCATTAAGAGATAGAATGGCTTCTGGGACACTATTTAATACTGCTCTGAGTTGCTGCTTTTTATGCTGCATGGTGACTTTAGCTTTGCTGTAATCAGCAATAAGATTCTGGGTCACCTCAGCAAAGTGATTAAAATCTTTAGCCAGCATAGAGACTTCATTTTGAGTGGATGTCACTGATATTCTTGTCTCAAACCGCCCCTCAGAAAGTGACCGGATAGAGTCTTTGATGAGCACTAAAGGCTGGTTGATCCTATTGAATAAAATATACGCAAATATCATGACAGCACTCATGATAAAGACACTTACAACGATAATTTGCCACCATGAGTAATTGGCCGAAGTAACGTCATCACTGATCTCAGCATAATTTTGTAAATTGATATGTTTTATTAACTGATTGAGTTGCGTTGTTAAGCTCGACATCAGCTTGATAGAAACACTTTGCTCTCTGACTAACGCTGACTGTGTAGCTGTGCTCTCTTCTTCTATCGCTATCAATCCAGTTTCACCACCCATCAATACCCTGAGTGCTTCCACTTGCCTTTCTATGGCTTGTAACGTTTCAGACACATACATCAACTCAAAAGTCTGACTAGAGAAAGCATTAATATCCTGTTCGATCTGAGCAAAAACAGTATTAAACTGTTTTTTTGATTGAGAAAAATCAGATATATAGCCTGTTCGCAGAAACAACTTATAGTTGAGTAAACGAAGCTCATTGATATGACTTTTAAGAGGATTGGCTAAGTTTAGAAGCGAGACGAGGTTATCATTGCGCAGGCGTTTTTCGAGATCATCCATCAAATTTAGCAATGAGGCAGAAACACGCTCATTGCCAGCCTGCTTGGCTTTGATGTCACTGGCTAATTCAAGATGACGTTTTTTTAACTGGAAAAGCTTGCTATCAAGCACTAGATAATCTTGATATGTTGTTGATAAAGACTCTAATAAGCGGTGAGCCTCCTGCTGGTTATCCAAAGCCTCAGATAACAGCTGCGCATTTTCCTGGAACATGAGTTCAATTGCTGCTCTATCAGCAAATTCAGGTAATGCAGACACATCAGAAACACTAAGAAACTGTTGCTGTCGTTGTGCAAAAAGTAAAGCAGCTTGACTAAGCTGACGGCTGTTAGCTTCTATCGGCAGTAGATGCTCAATGAAAATAGACTGTGTCTCGGACATCAAATTATTGGCGTAATTAGCCATAATGCCCATAACAATAACAGCCACTAAGGTGATGGCTGCCCACAGTTGGAGCATATGTTTAATACTCCAGTTTTTAAACATTGAATGAATAACCGTATTGATTGAACATTTAGCCTTCCATAGCCTCAATCTTTACTCTCATCGTTATTTTCGGCTTCAGTCTGTTTTTGTTTTTCTTTGGGTGCTGAAGAAGATGACATATCATCGTCATCCATCAGTACCCGATTGGCAGCACCATCCATATCATCATATTGACCATTTCTGACTGCCCAGAAAAACACAGCAACACCGATAATACCAAGTAGTAACATACCTGGGAGCAAACCATAGATGACTTCCATCACATACTCCAAACTCTTCATTCATGACGACGAGGCGATGAAAAGAAAAAGAAAGACAATCCTGGCACAGTGAAGTTTAACTGGCTTTGTTCTATTTATTTCTTCACAAGTCTTCCGATTCTGGCAGAGTTTCCGATAACCAACAATGAACTAATCGGCATTGTGATGGCGGCAACTAACGGATTAACCCATGCACACATCGCTAATGGCACCATGATAACGTTATAGCTGATAGAAAGCATTATGTTCTGTCGAATGATGCGTAAGGTTGTACTGGCCAGCAATTTTGCTTCTGCCACTTTTATCAGCTCCTGATGTGATAAAACGACATCTGCACTCTCAACTGATACATCAGTCCCTGATGCTAATGCAATACCTACATCAGCTTGAATTAATGCAGGGGCATCATTGACACCATCACCGACCATAGCCACGATGTCACCTTGAGCTTGCATTGACTTCACAACAGCAGATTTATCCTGCGGTAATACTTCTGCAAACCGTTGTATATCTGAAAATGACTGGGTTACAGCATTGACCACTTCCAGACGGTCACCACTGAGTACCGTGACCTTGGTACCCATCGACTGTAACAACTGGATCGTCGATAGCGCATCCGGACGTAGCGAATCAGTCAATCCAATAATTCCCTTTATAGAGCCATCTACCGCAACGGAGACACAACTAATCCCTTGCTTCTCGTATTGAGACATTTTTTCGGTCAGATGCTCAGGGAAGTGAATATCCTGTGAGTTCAACCACTGACGTGTGCCTACAAGTATCAATTTATCGTCTATATAAGCCGTTACTCCCCGCCCGGGTATGGTTGTAAATTTTGTTATCGGAAGAAGTTTCAATGCAGATGAAGCGGCTGTTTCACATATTGCTGTTGCGATAGTGTGTTCTGAATTCTGTTCTACAGATGCGGCCAACTGAAGCAGTTCAGATTCGGTTAATTCTGCACAAGGTTCAACCATGTGAACATTTAACTGACCTGTTGTTAACGTCCCTGTTTTATCAAACACAAAATGATTGACTGAAGATAGGCGTTCGAGTGTTTCTCCTTGCTTCACCAGCACACCACGTTGTGCCCCCACTCCTGTAGCCACCGCAACAGACATTGGGGTGGCCAAGCCAAATGCACATGGACACGTCACCACTAATACTGACACCGCAGCCAGTAGTGCGACCTCAAAGTCAGACTGGAACCAATAAAGAAAGGTTAAAGAAGCCAGCGTTAATGTGATCAATACAAACCACGGCACAATTCTGTCGGCCAATGTTTGAATTGGTGCTTTGGACGCTTGGGCCTCATCCATCAGTGCAACGATTTTTGCTAAAGCGGTATTGCGTAATACCTGTTCAACACGTACCTGAAACGCACCTTCACCATTGATGCTTCCAGCAACGACCGTATCACCGACCTGCTTAACCACAGGAACAGATTCACCAGTCAGCATGGACTCGTCAACCGCACTCTCACCGTCAATGATAATTCCATCGACAGGAATACTTTCACCCGGTCTAACCAGTACCGTTTGCCCAATCTGTACTGCACGTATCGGCACAACTTCAGACGTATCATCAACTAAAACCGTTGCAAACTTAGGCTGTAACTCCAGCATTCGCCTGGTGGCCGAAAGCGCTTTCTTTTTCGAGATAGCTTCAAGGTAACGCCCCACCAGAATCACGAATAAGAAATTTACCACCGTGTCAAAGTAAACATGTCCGGTATCTAACTTATTAATGGTGGCATAGGTTGAATACAAATAAGTTGTCGTTGCACCGATCGCAATGGGTAGATCCATCGTCAGATAACGCTGTTTCAAACCACTGAGTGCACTACGGATAAAGGGATAGCCTGAATAGAGCAAGGTTGGTGTCGCTATCACAAAACCTATCCAGTGAAACCACTGACGAAACTCACCATCACTTGCGCCGCTGTATAATGCAATAGAAACCCACATCATATTCATCATTGCAAAACCAGCAAAGGCCATTCGATACAGCAAGCCTCTATGGCGCTTAGCTAGCGCTCCTTCAGCTGTTTCAGGATCAAATGGCACAGCAGAGTAGCCTATTTCAGCTAAACGATTCAATGCCGTTGATAGTGGAATAATTGAATTATCCCAGTGCAGTTTCAATCTTCGCGCGGTTAAATTCACTTCAGCATTGAGCACGCCAGGCAAAGCTGAAAGTGCATTTTCAATAAGCCAAACACACGCCGCGCAATGAATACCTTCTACCAATAGATGAATGGTTCTATCATTCTGACTGGTATCCGTAAAATCAGATTGAACTTCATCTAAATCATAGGCTGAGAGATCTCCCAGCATATCAGGTGGTGGCGAGAGTAAATCTGTTTCAGCCGCTTTTGTGTAAAAGCTTTGTAAGCCGGCACCGTATATTGTCTCGCAAACGGTTTGACAGGCATGACAACAAAAGACACGCTCCTCCCCGCCTATTTCTGTTTTGAATTCGTTCGGGTCTTTAACGGGTAGACCGCAATGATAACAAGATATTGCCAAAACTAATCCTGCGTTTCAGATACTGAATATGAATATTTAAGGATTAATTTGAATCCGACGTGTTAGCACATATTTATCGTCACCACGGTGAGCTTCGATGATAATGTCCCAGCTTCCAGGTAAAGCAAAACTGACATCAGTCACAAAACTTCCATGGCCTGATGGGTGCATCTCTGCCGAGAAGTCTTGACGCTTATCGGATGGTCTATAAGCAAAGAACTTAACTGAATCCAGCATCAGGCCAGCTGAGTTCTGTCCGGTAATCACTGCTTCATAGGTTTGGACTTGATTGACTCTAGAGGAAGTTGGCATCAATAAAACGCCTGACCAACCAAGGCTTTTTTCTTTTGCAATTTCTTCTTCAGTTTTGGCGTATGCCTGACCTTTTTCATAAAAGTCTTCAATGACAAGGTTTGGCGGAGATTTAAACGCTAAATAGATAAATACAGCGTTAGCGCTCAGAAAAACCACTAAAAATACTAACATCCCCAGTACCCATGGGTTTTTCATTGCTTGGCTATTTTCTTGGGAAATTTGCATTCTCTTCCTCATCTACTCAGGTGCCATGAACATACTTTCATATGAAGTTGATATGGCTGAATTATTGATTACTTCAGCTTTAAATTCTATAGGCATCAAGCCTTTAGTTACTTTATCATCGGGTACGCGAACCAAGGCTGTTACGGGCACCACTTTACCCGGCTCAACCGTAATTTTATCACTCATTCCATGCAAGGTCGCACCCTCAAGTCCAAGTACATCGTATCGGACTTCTATTGGAGTTTTTGTTTTGTTTAACATTTTTAATGTGTATTTATTCTGAATACCACCATCACTCAGACGAACATATAATGGCTGACGATCATGAATTACTTGGAACTCTGTTGGTGATAATGTAAAAAAGCCATAAATCACTCCAGATAACGCTGTCAGTAAAATTAAGCTATAAATAATGACACGTGGACGTTTATACATCGGTAAAACGTTCTTATCGTGATGTAATTCCTTGTATGACGCATAACGAATCAGACCTCGCGGTTGATTGGTTTTATCCATAATGCTGTCACAAGCATCTATACACATACCGCAAGTGATACAGCCTTCTTGCTGCCCTTTTCTAATATCGATCCCTGTCGGACAGACAGCAACACACACTTTACAGTCGATACAACTGCCTTTAGATTCATCTTCAAGCTGACCCTTTTTCAATTTACCTCGGGGTTCACCACGTTCAGCATCATAGGCAGGCAGAATGGTGTCTTGATCGTACATGACACCTTGAAGACGAGCATATGGACACAGCCAAAAGCAAACTTGCTCGCGCATAAAACCGGCGAAAACGTAGGTAAACACACCAAAAACGGCCATCGATATCCAGACAGGAAGAGGCGCTTGTAGGGTGAAAATATCAGGCCACAATTGATAAGCATCAGTAAACCAGGCAGCAAATGAAATACCTGTTATCAGTGCAATCGCAATCCATAAGGTATGTTTTGTCAGCACCCTAGTCACTTTATCTATAGACCAAGGGGCTTGTTTAAACTTCATGACTTTTTGAGGACTGTCTCCCTCCAGCTTCGTCTCTATGAATGTATAGATATCAGTCCAAACGGTCTGGAAGCAGAAGTAACCGCAAAATACACGGCCAGCGATACTGGTCACGGCAGCGAGTAAAATAGCAAAAAACAGTAAGGTTAACGACAACATCCAGATATCTTGTGGATAGATCGTTAACTGAAAGAAATTAAACTCACGTTCTGGAATATCAAACAAAATTGCCTGTTGACCATTCCAGCGTAAGTATGGTCCCAAGAAAAATATCAGCCAAACAGACATGCCAATCCACTTTCTTAATCTGAAACGCCCTTTAACACGCTTAGCAACGACCTTCTGGTCACCGGTATTAACGTGCCAATCAGACACTTCTTCGTAGATTTGGGTGACATCATCATTGACGTTTGATTGTGTTTGACTCATATCATCTCCGGAAAAAGATTTAGCTCGTGTATTTTAACACACGCCCAATATTATATTAGTATTTACTGATATTAATTCGTTATAAAAAAGCCGACGTTTGTCGGCTTTTTTTCGTTTAAACGAATGTCGGATAAAATTATTTATCGTCTAAGTTTTTCATGATTCTGTAACCGATAACACCTATCACAACAATGGTCAGTACAACGGATACGATCGCTCCAATAACAACTGCGTCAATATGCATATCTCTTTTCTCCTGAAAAAGACTATCAAAACTCCCAGTCACTCCACTGGGAGTTTTAATATTAATTATTGACCACCACCTAACTGATGGACATAAACAGCTAATTTCTTAATTTCAGTCACAGATAAACGTTCTGTTTCATCACCTTCGTATTCAGGCTCTTCATCCCATTTCTCTGCTTCAATTTTCACTGCAAGCTTCTCATTCCAAGCAGGCATGATAGCAACACGGGTTAAAGGATCAGATGGGTCGTTAACACCGTGCAAAATGGTGTAACGAATTTCTTCTGGATCCCCTGAAAAACGCCAGATTTTGTCGGTTAAGTTTGCTGAGCCAAGTTCATGAATACCTTTTGCATCAGCACCATGACAACCAACACAGCCTTTCGCGTTATACAGTTTCCAGCCTGCTTCAGTCGCTTCTCCGTTAGATAAATTCACAACAAACTTAACTAAGCTATCTACTTCTTCAGGTTTTAGAGTCTTTTGATGAGACATCATCATGCCATGACGTCCTGCTGCTAGAGAAGCGACGATAGTGTTGATATCACCGCCATATAGCCAATCATCATCAGCAAGAATTGGATAACCAGAGTTTGGCGCTGGCACACCACCAGTACCATGACAAGCGGCACAATTATCACCGAATAACACTTTACTTGAACCAACTGCATAGTTACGCATTTCAGTGTCAGCAAGAATTTCTTCAGCTGTCATTGATGCCAGTTTTTCTTCAAACGGTGCTCTAACATCTTGAACCTTAGCTAAATCTTCTTTGTATTCTTTGATTTGAGTCCAGCCCAACAGTCCTTTAGTACTGTCATTAATCAACGGCAGTGATGGATAAAGGATAAAGTAAACCA
>NZ_DIAC01000047.1:11946-12930 GCF_002414625.1 Methylophaga sp. UBA5088
GGATAAAGTAAACCAATACTAACAAACCACTTAAATACAGGGCATTTGTCCACCAGCGTGGTGGTGGGTTTTCTAACTCTCTGATGCCATCCCATTCATGCCCTGTGTCAGGCACTTCATTAGGATTCTTTTTATTATCAGCCATCATTATTTCTCCGAATTTGTATCGTCATCGTCCTGCAGCATGGTGCGGTGAGACTCTATTTTATCTTTGTTTTTTGGATTCAGAACCCAAAAATAGAGCACCACCATCAGTACAAAAATAACTACTGTAAACACCAAGCCAAACCAGTCGGTTGCTGTCATTTCGCTCCAATTAGTATGAAAATACTCTTGAAGTTTACTCACGATATGACCTGCCGGGTTCAAAGTTGACCATTGTTCCCAATACTTGAAGATAAGCCACTAAGGCCTGCATTTCAGTCTTGCCTTCAACTGCTGCTGCCGCATTATTAATTTGCTCATCAGTGTAAGGAACACCCAATACCTTCATAGCACGTAAGCGTTTTTCAATCCCAGGACCATCGATAGTGGCATCATCAAGCCATGGATAGCTTGGCATGACAGATTCAGGAACGACTGAACGTGGATCACGAAGATGCTGAATCTGCCATGCATCGGAGTATTTACCACCAACACGAGCAAGATCAGGTCCAGTACGTTTTGATCCCCATTGGAATGGATGGTCGTATTTTGATTCAACAGCCAGAGAATAATGACCATAACGGTCTTTTTCATCACGGAAAGGACGAATCATTTGCGAATGACACAGATAACAACCTTCACGTTGATAAATATCACGACCCGCTAACTCAAGTGCAGAATATGGACGAACTGTTTTCAATTCTTCATAGTCAGGATGCACTTGATCTTCAAAGGTTGTTTTGAGATAGAATAAAGGCACGATTTCTACGATACCACCCACTGAGACCACAAGTGCTGTTGCTAATACAAGGGCCCAGATATTTTTTTCCAGTTTCTCTT
>NZ_DIAC01000025.1:0-2198 GCF_002414625.1 Methylophaga sp. UBA5088
TAGACTTCAATCTTGCCTAAGGTACTGCCATCGATCATGCCTGCCTGTTGTCTAACCGCTAAGGCTTCTTGTTGTACGTCTTCCATCGCACTCATCGAGCGACCAGCATATTGATAATAAGCAGGACGCATCCACACACCGGCTTCCATCATCACGCCACCATTGTCGACATGCCATTCATGCATGGCGGTATAACGATGAGGATGAAAACCGCGGCCGCCCAGATGACCAATTGGTGTCGGGTGGAAAAATGGTCGTGCCGTCGTGGTACCAATTTTCTCAACCGGTAACTCACGTATTCTCGCCAGAATACGAATGGCATTCATATTGGAATGTTTACCCTGGCTTGGGCCCATACCCACCGTGGTAAAGCGTTTCATCAACTCAATATTGTCAAAACCTTCTTTGGCAGCATTGATGAAATCTTTGACCCGAATATCTTCGTCAAAGTCGACAAAGTTTTTGCCTTTTGGATGCTCAACAATTGGATAAGGGTGGCTAGGTGATGCCATCTCCACTTTTGGCACAGTCACCACATCGACCGTTTTACCTAAGAAAGCGGCGGCTTCTGCTGCAGCACGCTGACCATCCAGTTGACGCGCTTTAAAATCAAATACGCCATTAACCTTACCTGCAGCAAAGACGCCTTCAGGTAATTCATCAGGTACAAACTGCTCGACGCTGTAGTCATAACGCATTTTGGTACCTGCCTGATACAGCAAGGCAGCTGCTGGCGCCCAGCCAGCACTCATCGCGACACCATCACATGCCAAACGCACAGTGTGACCACTGTCCGCGCCGGCACTAATGTCATCATAAGGGCAGACAGACACGGCTTTGACACCCAACTTGTCAGACGTTGGTATCACTTCATAAATACAGCTGGAGATATGAACAGCAATACCTAGATCTCTGACTTTCTGAGCCAGTTCACGTGGCGCGCCATTTCTACGCATATCAATAACAGCCACAACTTCGACACCAACAGACGCTAAGTCCAGTGCTGTTCGATATCCGTGATCATTAGCTGTAACAACCACACCTTTATTAAAAGGTTTAACGGCATAACGGTGAATCAAACGTTGTGCAGCTGATCCCATCATTACGCCCGGTAAATCGTTGTAACGAAATACGGGGGGTTGCTCGAAGGCACCAGAAGCCACAATCACTGTTTTCGCCCAGACTTTGGTGATGCCGTCTTTACCAACTAATGGCACCAATTTATCGCCATAAAAACCACCAGCATAAGCATCAGTGATTAAACGGATATTTGGGTTTGACTCCACTTTGCCTAGAAGGCTTATCAAGGTATCAGTTGTTGTCTGGTCACCCGCATAGTCATATGTGAGACTGCCACCCGCCTGCTTGTTTTCGTCAACAACAATAACATCCAGACCTTGCTCAGCCGCTTTAACCGCTGCTGATAATCCAGATAAACCAGCACCAATGATTAACACATCACAATGTGCAAACTTTTTCGGTTTAACAATGCGTGGGTAGTTAAAATTAACTTCACCCAAACCCGCTGCCTTACGGATTTTGTCTTCCCAGAAAGGAAACAGGCTTTTTGGTTTATAAAACGTTTTGTAATAAAAACCGACCGGCAGGAAAGGTGATAAATAATCGATATATTTGTTTTTATCTTTTAATACACCACCAATAGTATTGACGGCTTTGATATCCATACCATCAGCCACAGGCCACACGTCAGCACGGATATTGGTATCCACACCGTCGGTCATCATGGCGTTGACATCGTGGTTAGCAAAACTCAATACACCACGCGCACGGTGATATTTAAAGCTACGACCCAGCACATTAATACCGGCCGCCCACAGTGCACTGGTAATGGTATCGCCTTCATAACCTTGTACCGTTTGACCTTCATATTCAAACGTCAGTGGCTTATCTCGGTTGATCCACTCGCCTCGTTTCTTTGCAATACGGCTGGTCATTTAGCTTCCTCCTGACCCAGAAGATAAGTACGGCTGACCTTATCAGTCATCGTGTTACGTTCAGCGATAAACCAAGTACCGCTCGGTGCGTGGTACCACCATTCTTTTTTCACACCTGGCGCGCCATTGCGATAGTGCACATAAGCTGCCCATTCAGAATCTGAACACGTGTCAGGATTGGGCATATTTCGATATTCTCCGCCGTAGGTGAATTCACTCATCGGCCTGATACCATTAACGGGC
>NZ_DIAC01000025.1:2375-3192 GCF_002414625.1 Methylophaga sp. UBA5088
GGATACCATTAACGGGACATTCAAGTAGTTTCATAGCCTTACTCTTAACTTAGTGACCAACTGATGCTGCGCCTTTTTCACCGGTCAGCTCATAGTCTTCAAAACGTGATAATCGGAATGATTTGATAAGGTCAGGTGTCATATCTTTTGCAATCGTCTCAGCCATGGTTTTGCCACTGATAGGTGTGGCTTTGAATCCCCATGTGCCCCACCCAGCGTCCAGATAAAACCCTTCAACCGGCGTTTTACCCATAATCGGTGCAAAGTCAGGCGTAATGTCAGCCATACCCGCCCATTGACGGACCACTTTGACATTCGATAAAAATGGGAACATATCGGTGATATGTGTGGTGAGTCCTTCCACGAAATCCAGTGATGAACGTGTTGAATGGAATTCATAAGGATCTAATGAGGACCCCATAACCAGTTCACCACGGGACGACTGGCTGACATACACATGCAGGCTGCCTGATACCAAAATCGTGTCGAGCCAAGGTTTCATCGGTTCTGATACACAGGCTTGTAAAGGGTGAATTACAATCGGCGTATCCAGATCCACCATCTCAGTGATACGTGGCGTAAAGCCTGCCACTGCAGATAACACCCGATTGGTACTGATGTAACCTTTAGATGTATTCACACCAACTACCTTGCCGCCTTTAGTATCAATGCCGGTGACTTCAGTCATCTGGAATATTTCAACACCCATGCGATCAGCTTCTTTGGCATAACCCCATGCCACGGCATCATGACGAGCCACTGAACCTGGTGCATGATATAAGGCACCTAGGATAGGTGCTTGGCCACTGCAGGAGAT
>NZ_DIAC01000025.1:3231-4832 GCF_002414625.1 Methylophaga sp. UBA5088
TTGCGGACACGCTTTGGATATCTCCTCAGGACCGACGACATAACTCTCAACCCCAACATGTTTATTCACTTCAGCACGCCAGCGCATAGTACGCATCGCTGATTCGGTGTGAGCTAACGTGAAGTGACCACGTGTGGAATAAAACAGGTTCAGGTCTAACTCTTCTGATAAGTCTTCGTACATTTTGACGCTGGCATCGTAGAAGTTAACCCCTTCCGGCGTCAGATAATTTGAACGAACGATGGTGGTATTACGGCCAGTATTGCCGCCACCGATATAGCCTTTTTCTAATACGGCTACATTGGTAATGCCATAGTCTTTGGCTAAGTAATATGCCGCCGCCAAACCATGTCCGCCGCCACCGATAATCACGGCATCGTAGGATTTCTTAGGTTCAGTACAGTCCCTAAAAAAGCGTGGTGCCGGGTGTTCACTACTCAGACCATATTTTAATAGCCCTAATGGCATTCTTAACCTCCACTCGTGATGCTCTACTACTAAAGGGGTAGTTCAATCTAACCCTTTCTAGGTAAACAAAATTTCATGTGATGAAACATGGTTCTATTTACTCATGCTGAAAAAAACATGTCAATAACTTTGAAACTTTTTTTCACAATAGGAAACATTAAAGCCGGATAAATAAAAAAACCTCAGGTATAATCAGGCAGAACAGCCTAAAAGAAGATGGAGTATTCTTGCCGTGAGCAAACAGCAACCAATCGTGACGACTGAAACTGCGACACATCAGTCCTTAGATAAACATCTGGGAAATACGCTACGCCATATTCGCACTGAAAATGGATTAACCATTGCGGATGTCGCTATGCGAGCCAATGTCAGTCGCGGTATGTTGAGTAAGATTGAGAATGGACTGACCTCACCCAGCCTGGAAAAACTGGAACACCTTGCCAATGCTCTTGGTGTAAAGCTCTCACGGTTATTTCACGATTACGACACGCCGATGGGCGGTGCTCAATATGTGAAGAATGGCGAGGGAATGGAAGTGGTTCGCCGCGGTACCAAGAGTGGTCATACCTATCAACTATTAGCGTATGACACCGGCCCGAAAAAACTGTTTGAACCGTTTTTGATTACCTTAAATGAAGAAAGTGAAGTCTTTGATCCCTTTGAACACGCCGGTACTGAATTTATTTATATGCTGGAAGGGAAACTGGAATACACCGTAGGTGATGAGCGTTTTATTCTTGAGCCAGGTGACTCTCTAACTTTCCACGCTGAGCAACCTCACCGACCGGAAACAAAACTCAAAATGCCAATTCAGTACTTAGCCATCATCTACTACGATAGTCTTGATGACTTTGAAGACGATAGTTACAAAAGCTAGTTTTTTAAGTACTCAGGTTCAGTGTAAAAAATGGCTTACTTTCTAATATTGGGCTGTAGTGTGGTAAGGCCAAGCTAATAGTTTTTAACCTAAGCCCATATATCTTCATGCACTAAATCAATCATACCAATCGAGTCTGACCCTGTACGATCCCCACAAAAATTATAGCGTTTCAAACAAGTAAGCACTTGATAAATGAAGTGCCCTGACAGACTTCATAAATTCTCTTATCTTCAATTTCGCATATTTATCAGCA
>NZ_DIAC01000068.1:0-3420 GCF_002414625.1 Methylophaga sp. UBA5088
CCAGTCAGTCGAAAGCGTGCTATCAAATGATGAAAAAACAGCCCTAACAGTAGCTGAACAGAGTGACTATTCACCAAACAAACAAGATAATCAGGTGACAGCGAGACTGGATAATATGATTTATCTGTCTGAGCTGAACCGAATGAATGTGCGTTACGTCAGCTTTTCAGAAGACACGGCACAGGATGAAGTCGTTTTAAAAGGCCTCTTTCATCATCATTTTGATCGACATGGTCTGTCTGTGCATGCCGGTAACTTAATAGAAATGGCGGATAGAACCAGTTTTGCAGAACTGCCTCCTGCGATCAGCATGACCATCTTATTTGATGGAAAAGTGTCATTTTCGCTTGGCTCGCAACGTTATCAGCTAGGTTGTCTTGGTGAGGGCCGTGTGGAGTGTTCCGCTTTTATTATTAATCAACCTGAAATGCTTAGTCGCCGTTTCGAACGCGGTATGCATGTGAATAAACTCAATATATTTATCGAACGACAATGGCTTGAGGAAAGAGCGACTACACCAGACGAAAGGCAGCATATTCAACAGCTATTTCAAGCTCATGCTGCTTTTTACCATTGGCAAGCTTCTGATGTGGTTGCAAAGCTGGCCAGTGATTATTTATTTAAAGCCCAACACACGACTATTCAGGATGAGTTACTGAAAGAGGCGATCATCTTTCAACTGATCGCTGAAAATTTAAAGGTACTAACCTCACTTCATCGAACAGAAAGGCCACAAGAGACAAGTCAATTCTATGCTACTGCATCACAGGAAAACCAACTGAGACATCAAATTGATGACATGCTGATGCAATCCATGACCGTTGCAGAAATGGCTTCAGCGATAGGGCTGAGTGTGAGCACTTTACAGCGTAAGTTTAAAACGACCTATGGGGTAACGGTGAATAATTACTGTCGCCAACGACGTCTGGATATGGCAAAAAAAGCATTATTGGTCGACAAGAAATCCATTGGTGAAGCTGCCTTTATAGCCGGTTATGCTCACCCCTCAAACTTTATTACGGCTTTTAAAAAACGCTTCAAACTCACTCCTTCAGAACTGGTTGCCACCATACTGCCGTGATGTTTCGACAAACAGGGGGTGATCTTGGCTAAAAATGAATAACGGAATTTATCCATACTTAAGTCACTCGGATTAGCGCTAAGGGTGCAATCACGTGGGGATAAATCCAATAAAAATCAATTAACTATTATCTAAAAGTGGCATTTGCATTTTTTTAGTTTATAGATGATAATGATTCTTGTTAAGATTTGTAGTTTTTACTAAGTTTAAGGAGATCATCATGCGTGCTACCCATACAGACACTATCGAAAATCTGTACCTGGAGCACCGTGGTTGGTTATCGGTATTTATTCAACGCCGAATGGGGTGCCCTGAAACCACCGCCGACCTGATTCAGGATACCTATCTACGTATACTCACGAGTGGCCGATTACCCGAGCAAAAAGATGCTCGTAAATATCTGACGCATATTGCCAAAGGTCTGGTGATTGATGTGTTTCGCCGTCGTCGTGTTGAAGAAGCCTATCTGGACTATCTGAAACAACAACCCGAGGACACAGCCCATTCGGTTGAAACTCAAACACTGATGATAGAAGCCTTAACCCAAATTGATAGCTTACTACATCGTCTGCCTGCCAATGTGCGCCAAGCCTTATTGATGAGACAGCTGGATGGCATGAGCTATAAGGACATTGCTAAACAGTTAAATGTCTCTGTATCCTCAGTGGAAAAATATATCGCCAAAGGTTTGCAGACATGTCTTGCTGCCTCACTCTCATCAGACTAACTCGTGATGCTTGATGGTTCTGGCCTGGTGATTAACCAGTACAACACGGCCACCATCATGCTTGAACTCACACATTTCACCCAGAGAGGTAGTCCACTTAAAAACAGTAAACAGCAGCTTATCGTCATCGACACTAGAGCTATCACTTTGGCACGACGGGGTATTGCTCGATGTTGCTGCCATTGCTGAATCAGATGACCAAACCGTGGATGATGTAATAACCAGTGGTGCAATTGTGGCCAGCCTTTTGCCGAACACCAGAGTGCCATCAAGACAAACTCGGTAGTAGGTAAGCCCGGTAATATCAAGCCTGCGAAGGCAATACTGAGAAAAATCAGTGCGAAAAGGCGCCACAATAACGTTATAACCATGGTTTTAACTCGCTACAGCATCATCTATCATTACATCGTTAACGGCATCAGTGACAAAAATAAAAGCCTGTGTTGCACCCGCTAATGCTTTTTCACGTTGTGCTTGTGTTAACTCAAGCTGATCTAACATTGCTTTAAACTGTTTCCAGTGAGTGGCGCGTCCGTCTGAGTGTGCTGCCATGTGGCTGGCACCAAAGGTTTCAGATAAGTTCAGTTGATTTTTGACATGTTTGAGTAACATCGCCGCGCCTAGCGTTGAACCCTCCAACGCATATAGCCAGCCAATGCCTTCATATTCATCTGCGATCCTGATATAGCTCGCTATACGCTGATCTTCGGTCATCAGCGTTTTATTCAATTCGACATCCTCACAGTCCGATAAAACCGCATTAAGGCGGCTGCGTCCACTCAAGTCAGGCAGTAAGTTTAAGAGCTTGGTATTGTGATAGAGCGGTTCTGCTGCAGTATGAAGGCGTAATTGCATACGCAGAAAGCCCCGATAATGTTCGCTATCTGCAAACGGATTTAGTTGCATCACGCGTTTATCCAGTACTTCATGTAAATCATGTGTTTCATTGCGTAAGGCGTTTGAAAGAGTCAGTTGATCTGTCATCGGTTTATCCTGTAAATAAAAGTCTGTGTTATTTGATATACCGAAGCAGTTGCCAATTTCCGTAATGTATCCGCTGATTTTTATTGAAGTTGTTGTTTAATCTTCTGGATGGCTTGATTGTACTGAGCGGCTTTACTAGGCTTATCCCAAGCGATATAAAGCGACTGTATATTTTGCAAAGCCAGTAGCAGGGTTTCATTTGTTGCAGATTGAGTCTTTTGCAAGTTCTCTACGGCGGTGAGAAAAGCCGTTTCGGCCTTAGCAAATTGCCGTTTGTTGTAATACAAAGTGCCGAGATAACCAGCGATGCCAGCTGCCTCAACTGGCCGCTTTTGCAAACTTTGATATAACGCTAAGCTCTCCGATAAAGACGCTTCAGCCGCTTTTGTATCATGTGTCGCCAGTTGTAACGCGCCGAGGTTACCTAAAATGGTGGCTTGCTCAATACTGTGTTCTTTGTTCAATAACTTAAGTTGTGACAAGGCTTGCTGATAATACTGTGCTGCCTGCTCAAGATGATTTTGCTGCTGTTGGTATAAGCCTAATTCATTGAGCTGCATCACTGTTGCCATCGAGGCGGGGGCATCATTTTGTGCATTGAGACTTTGCTTTCGGATTGCAGCTGCTT
>NZ_DIAC01000068.1:3564-5587 GCF_002414625.1 Methylophaga sp. UBA5088
TGCTTTATCAGTCTGACCAGATTTGTCATAGGCTATGGCGAGTAAATTCAGTAATTCTGACAACCGTTTATCAGCCAGTTTTGATTCACCATTGAGTTTCTTTTTCATCTGTTCAAGTGAGGTGATGGCTTGATAATACTGCCCCTCTTTTAATTGAATGTTAGCGGCTGATATCACTAAATCGCTTTCTACCGATAAGGGTAATTGAGCACCTTTTTTATCCATTGATTCAGATAACGTGGTTGAAACCAGTTTTAATGCCTGCTGCTGATTGCCTAGTGAGACTAGGATTTGCGTCTTTAATAAAATGGCCTGCCACAACTTGCCGTTACCATCACTCTGGCTGAGCTGGAATTGTTCTATTGATTCACCCAGCACGCTATCGGCTTTATTTAGCTGATGTTTTTTTTGCAATAACACGCCCTGATTAAATAATAAGGTGGCTAGCTGTTCATCAGGCGAAGCTGATGCTTTTTTGGCTAAGGTCACTGCGTTTGATAAGGAGGCCATTGCTTGCTCAGGCTGACCTTTTGCCTCCTGAATAAAGGCTAATAGATTAAGACTACTGGCTTTGTAGATATCGCCATTATCAGCTTTTTCAGCACGAGCAATGGCTTTGCGGATGGCTGTTTCAGCGGTTTCATAATTGCCCGCCTGATAGGCGCTGGACGCTTCAGACTGCCATTTTTGCCATTCATTTTGCTCAGCAGCTTGCACACTTAATGAGCTGAAAACAAGACAAACCAATAAGATAAAAAATGGGGGTGGTATCAACATAAATAATCCTGATTATTTTCTGCTTTTGGCTGATTTTTAAATGGTTTAAAACCGTTTTTCCAATTTCAAACTGACGCTATTCCTATCATAGGAATAAAGCCAATTTACATTGCTATGTACTTTGCGATGTTTGAAGGTAAGGTTTGGTTCCAGCCCATAAAAACTCAGTCCGGGGAACCGCACAATAAGGGTGTAGTTCTGTTCAATATCTTCACGCTGCTCACCCAGTAAAGCGTTAAATTCATCATGTTTGCGTTGACGCACAGAGGCAAAAAGGACGGCATTGATGTTGTCACTAAACTCTTTGGAGACACCTGCTCTTATGCCATATTGTTGATAAGCGAAGGGTTCTGTCTCTGCTTCTTTCTTGGTCCAGTCCACCCCGCCAAATAGCGTCCATTGATCAGGGAATACATACCAGGCGGTGGCATA
This sequence comes from Methylophaga sp. UBA5088, assembly GCF_002414625.1. Taxonomy (NCBI): domain Bacteria; kingdom Pseudomonadati; phylum Pseudomonadota; class Gammaproteobacteria; order Thiotrichales; family Piscirickettsiaceae; genus Methylophaga; species Methylophaga sp. UBA5088. The sequence goes on from NZ_DIAC01000068.1 coordinate 4,774, forward strand.
AGCTGACCAAATATCACCGTTGTAAGCAGCGTAGTCTTTTTGTCGATATTGCTGATCTTTATAATCGGCTTCAAGTTTAAACAGCACACGATCGGACACATAATGTAACCACTCACTATGTAGTCCCCAGGCTCCATACATGGATCGATGACCATAACGAGAGAAATCAAAAGACGGTGCTAGTGAAAATTGATTGCGTTGAGTGTGGTAGCTATAACCGAGCTGTGAGGTAATTTGGCTTTCATTAAAATCAGAGTGGTCTTTGTAACTTTGGCCAAATAATAACGAACGAAAAAATAGGCCATGATGACCGGACAAAGCAAATCGTTTATTCAGTGTGGCTTCGTAGTCCAGACCATGTGCTTCCACCGCTTCGGGTGTCTCGCGTTCGTAAAAACAGACATTGCCAAAATAGAGTAAACAACTGTAACTCTCAGATGATTGGTTTAAGTTATCAACCCAAGTGGGGCCAATCGAAAACGAACCTTGCCAGGACTGACGTCTATCTAACGCCTGCAAAAAACTATCCACTGTGGTGCTAACGCCTTGCTGACGAGCATCGGCGGGGTTGAGTATCTGTTGAATAGTACTAAATACTTTATCAGAGTCTGCATCTTTTCTATTTTCAAACAGTACACGTGCCAGCTCTAACTGACCGGGTAAAAAGTCAGGTTTTAAGTCGAGAAGCTGGCGGTATTCTGTTTCTGCTCGTTCCAGATTACCTTCCATCCGAGCAATAGCACCGCGTGCATAAGCGAGCAGCATAGGATCTGCATCAGCAAACTCTTCATATTCTTCTAGAAAAAACTTCACC
>NZ_DIAC01000068.1:5668-9002 GCF_002414625.1 Methylophaga sp. UBA5088
TCTAGAAAAAACTTCACCGATGACCACTGTTTTTTCTGCAATGACACATACAGGGCACGACCCACATCATTACTGTTGTGCTGAACAGTATATGACTGACCATCAATGATTAAACTGGGGCGTTCTCCTCGTAGATAATCCTCATCTTTCAGGATTTCCTGCTCTTGTTGATCAGCGCGTAACTCAATACCCTGATTCAAACGAAGAGACGTGTCTTTATCATCTGCCCAACTGTTCGGACTGGTTAACGATAAAACGGTCAGGCACAAAAACGCTACCCATCTTGAAGTGAGGGAGTAATTAGATCGGTGTACATCAAACATCATGTTGAAACTCATGAAAAGGAAAAAGCCAGATGCCCGAAAGCATCTGGCCATATTTCATCCTTGAACTAACAATGATTACTTCGCACCACCAAAAGCAGTGTCATAATCACGGTTAGAAAATTTAGCAATCCCTGCTAAAGCGGCAGCATCAGCACCATAGAAGTGACCTTCAGTGGTACCCATAGTTGAGCTATTAGCTAAAGCGTCACCTGAGAAGCTAGCATCCGAGCTGTCAATTGAGGCGTTGATAGCAATGCTAAGACCAGTTCTGCTCATTGAGCCGGATAGGTTGTCTGTGCCGAAGTTAGCATTCAGCGTACCTGTCAGTAAGTTAGAGCCGTTGTAATTGTTGATACCTTTAACGGTGTAGGCCGCTGTACCAGTGGTTGGCATGGTGGTGCCTGTATCATCCCCAGAGTAATAAACCACACGCGTTGGATCATTTGTGGTGCCATTTTGTGACCACTCACCGAAATAAACCTCCTCCCCTGATACTTTAGCGAAATCAAAATAACCCAAAGCAGAGTGTGAAGGTGGCATCATGGCGGGTGTAATCGTATAGATACCATTGCCATCAGCACTAACCATATTGGTCAGACCAGAAAAACTTACCATAGCTCCGTTATGAAAATCGGTAACACCAACACCTGGTGCTCCTGTTGTGCCAGGGTGATCAGGCGTCGTACTTGTTGTTCCTCCGACAGTAATATCCCCTAAATAGCTCTGACCAGACTCTGTGGCATGAGCCAAACCAGTAAAACCTAAAGCTAAAGCAAGAATTGATAGTTTTTGTAATGTTTTCATCATATTGTCCTCGTATTTAAAAAATAGTTAGTTATTCGGTAACACTGTTTTTTTTGAGAAACCACCTCCTTGTCTCATGATTAAAATTTAGCCGTGAGGCTGAGTTTGAATGTGCGCCCTGGGGCGGGGATAGCAGAACGACTCATCGGATCGATGTAGTACTCATTGCTGAGATTAGTACCGGTCAGTTCAACACTGATATCGTCGTTTAACTGATAGCTGGCATAGGCATCAAATAACAGGATGGTGTCCCATGACAGTGGTGTATTGGCGAAGAAAGTGATGTCAGAAGGATCGCGATAGTTACTTTCAAACTTATCTTCATGTTTGTAGTAATAGGTGACACGACTTCCTAGCTCTAATTTACGATTGAAAAATCGCCCGCCCAGCGTCCAGTTTGCGGTGTATTCCGGCATGGCCATGCTTACCAGATAACCACCGACAAAGCCATCTTCAACACAATTACTGGTGGATCGATAATCGAGCACAACAGCAGATGACTCATCACAGACTTCATTTTCGAAGTTATAGGCCAGGCTCAGGTTGGTAAAAAAGCTGCCGTTGTCATAGCGACCCTGAAACTCAATCCCTTCCAGCGTTTGTTTTTCGAGATTGCTAAAGTTCATATTAGGGTCACGCTCGATAACGTTTTCAGTGCGGTTATAAAAATAACTGAGTTTGATATCGGCATAATCCGCATCAAAAACGCCTGCCAGGTTATGCACATAGCCGATTTCGTAGTTATAGATATGCTCTGGTTTTAACTCGTAATCCGGGTTAGGTAGCGAGGCTGAAAAACTAATGGTATTTTCAAATAAACTGGGGAAACGATAAGCCTGACTATGGCGAGCATAGATACGACTATCGTCATTCAGATCCATCGCAACCGATAGAACTGGAGCCCAACCATCCCCTTTAAGGTGTTTCACCTTTTTAATGGTTTGCACATTGCCAATGACCTGCGCCCCCTTATGACAAGCCGTCACATCGACATCAGCCGTTAAGCAGGGGTGATTATTTCTATAATATTTGCCATCTTTACCGACTTTCCAGACGCTTTCATAGGATGCTGTTTCCGTTGTACCTACAGTATCTTGAATCTGCTGGATGAAGGCGTCTACGTCAGCCCCCATTGACTCCCAGAAGGCACGGTTATCCTCCCAATTCTGTATTTCTGGATCGACATCAGCCTGAGTAATCACCTTGTCATATTCAACGTGGATGGTTCTTCCTATAGTCGGTGCATAACTATTGAGGCTGGTGTTACCCGCATCCAATTGGCTTTTACGAAAATCATCAAACGTCCAGAAAGAGGAATAACGCATGCCGGCATCCACACTAAGAAAGTGTGTGGGTTTCCAGGCAAAGTTGAAATTCATTTCTTTTTCTTGACGACGTCCAGCTTTGGGATACATTCGGAAGCTACCCGTCGGATCATAACGATCATCAGAACGTAATTTTTCATGCTGATAACGGCCGCCCACGGTCAGATCGAGGTTATCCATCAAAGCAAAGGTATTGCTCAAGGTGACACCACGACGATCTTCTTTGGCATTTCTTAGTGCTGTATTACGAAGAGTGGTATTACCCGAGGCATTGTTATCATAAGGTTCATTGGGGTAACCACCTGCCGTGTAGGTGTCACTGACGGTATCCGTTCTCCAGACACTGGCATACAAATCGACCCAACGATTGGTTTCAGGGTTGAGCTCGTATTCGACGTTATACGCTTTTGCTTTTACTTCACTTAATGGCCATTGCGGCACACCTTCATCGACAGCTCTTTCCCATGAAATTCGTGACGGGAATATTTCGCCATAGGTAGTGGATGTATCGCGGTAACCAAATGAGAGGCTGTGGTTATCACTGAATTTGAACTTGGCTTTTGCTAACCAGGATTCCATTTCGCTTGAAGTATTGGGCAGTTCATCCCCTGGCTTATAGATGTTGGCCATATCAGGAATCATATTGTCTTGAAGATTATCCGAACCACGAGAGTAGAAACCATCCTGATGTTTCCCTGCGAAATGGTTACCTTTCTTGCGGTAAGCGTAAGCCCCCATGAGATCAAATGCCTCCTGACGGGTACCAACAGCCAGACGATAAGCATAGTCATCAAAATAGTCTTGCCCACCTGAATGGGGTTCGACATAGAGCGTTGGATCGTAGATATCACCTTGAGCATTAAAACCGGGAATATCGGT
>NZ_DIAC01000068.1:9074-9408 GCF_002414625.1 Methylophaga sp. UBA5088
GCATTAAAACCGGGAATATCGGTGTAGGACTTGCCACTGGATAAACGTGGCACACTCGCATCGACTGCATTATTGCTGCCTTCGAGTTTAAGTTCGCCGCCGAATGCTTCACCTGGTTTTAGGATGTCATCCACACTAAGTGTGCTAGCCACTATGGCACCGCCGATACCGCTATGAACATTACGTTCAAGGTTGGGGCCTTTTATCGCTTTGATATTACCGATGAGATTAGGGTCGATATAACTCCGGTTATTGGCACCGTTATAACCACGCCAGATAGTAATTGCCTGTTCAGTGCCATCGATGGTGAGTGGCACACGGCCAGGGCCCTGAA
>NZ_DIAC01000068.1:9522-21033 GCF_002414625.1 Methylophaga sp. UBA5088
GGCCCTGAATGCCACGGATATTAGGATCAATCCCGCCACTGTTACGGGCATCGGCGCTGTAAACATTAAGCATGCCACTGAGCATATCGGCGGGTGATGAACCTTTGAATCGCTCTAACTCTTGTTTACCGACATAGGTGCTGGAGATGTTTTTATCAAATACATCGTTATAACCAATGGTGTCTTGGGTAAACAGCATCGTGTCACCCACAATGTCGATTTTTCCTAAATCCACACTGCTTTCATCTTCAGAAAGGCTGAGAGTGGGAACGGGTTCAATACGATAGCTGCCATCAGGCTGTTGGACGGCGGTTAGCCCCGTACCAGCCAGTAAGGTTTGCAGACCTTGATGTGCGGTATAGTCACCCACCAAGCCATTGCTGTGTTGATGATTGACCAAAGAGGAGTCAACATACAGGGCGATGCCCGCATTGAGGCCAAATTGACGTAAGACCTGGTCAAGGCTTCCTGCCGACAAAGAAAAAGACTGAACATCCGTGTTGCTGTCTTGTGCATAAACGTACTGGCTGACACCGGCAAACAGGCCAGTGGCAGCACACATATTAAGTGTGATGAATAAAGTGGGAAGTCGTAAAAAACGACGTAACGGCATGTTTCAGTTCCTTCAGTATTTATTAGTCAGTAAAAGTGGTTTGTACTTGTAATACCGAACGTGGAATGAAAACCCGTAATAATAATTATTCGCATTAACCGGTTGTTAGACGAGTTGATGTATATGAAGTGATTATCCATCTGTTTTAAAAGGGAAATTTAAGCGGGGTGATTAGCTGGAAAAGTCGCTAATGACACAAAAAATTAAGATGTTAAGGGTTTGATTGTGACCCAGTAGGGGGTGAAGTAACTGACTTTCACCGGCAAAATCTCACTGAGCTGTTCCAGTACTCGATCTGTATCTTGCACAGAAAAAATACCGGTAATCGTTAAACGTTTGAGTTCGGGGCTAACTCGAACAATACCTGTGCGATATCTCGCTAGTTGTTGCACAAATTCATTTAACGGCATATCTGCCACAGCGAGTTTACCTTGCTGCCATAAGTTAGAGGCAGGATCCGCCTGAAATGGCTGAGCGAGTTGCAGGGCTGAAAAGGTAACGCCTTCCCCAGCAGGAATAATAGTGTGTGAATTCGGTGTTTCTCTTGGTGTCATTCTGACTCGGCCTTCAAAGACCGTTAACTGTGTTTCTAACTCAGATTGCTGCACATTAAAACGTGTACCGAGCGGCTCTAGCAATCCATCTCGACTAACAATGGTGAGAGGGCGGGGATCTTTACCGGTATCAATCGCGATTTCACCGTAGTGCAATATGATTTTGCGTGTGTCGGCATCATAATCGACATCAACTTTGCTATCCGTATTCAGCGCTAACGTTGTGCCATCCGTCAGTTGCCAATGACGAATCTCGCCCTTTGCCGTGGCATATCGCGTGCCAGGCACGGATAAAGGCTGCCAGTGCTGAACACCCATTGCACCCACCCCCACGCCAATACCGACGACGGTGAGCAGTTGACGACGACTCATACCCTGGCGATGCTGTAATACTTGACTACCAACTCGTCTGTCGGGCACAGCATTGAATTGCTGCTGAAGATTAACAACTTGTTGCCATGCTTTTTGATGGATAGGATCTGCATCAAGCCAGTCTTGAAAGGCCTGCTTATCCTGCTCAGACACATCATCTGCCCAGAGCCTTGCCGCCCAGACGCAGGCTTGATTGATAGGATCTGAATTCGTCAGTGCTTGAGTCATAAAGCACGGTCTCTTGGAACAACCGTCACCCAATAACGTGTGCGAGACTGAATAGACACGGGCAGCGCTTGTGCCATTTGTTGCAAGGCTTTATCGGTATCATTAAGTGGAAAAACGCCACTGACTTTGAGATCAGCAACCGTTGCATCACAGCGTAAAGTGCCGGAACGATAGCGTGATAACTCATGAATAAATTCAGACACGGGCATTTGCTCTGCTACCAGCTTATGCTGAGTCCAACTGGTGATGGCAGGGTCCGCTTTAACGGCTTCTGCTAACTCAAGCTGATTAAACCGAATCCTTTCGCCAGCATTTAAGGTGAGTTTTTGTTGTGCATGATGGATCAACACGCTGTCCTGAACAACGGTGACCTCGGTTGAATCGGCATTTTGTCGGACATTAAATTGTGTGCCCAGGGCCTCAATTTTCCCTTGATCTGTCACCACAATAAATGGCTGACCAGCAAACTCAGCTGCATGACCCGTGGTAATAAACACTTCACCGTGTTTGAGATGAATCAGACGTTGTTTGCCATTAAACTCAACATCAATAGCCGTATCGGTATTGAGTCTAAGATGACTGCCATCGGCTAACTGCACAGCACGCGTTTCACCGATACCAGTGCTGTAATCAGACATCGCCTGTTGCCAGAGTTGTGTTTTTTGCAGGCCATAACCCACACTGGCAGAGCCGATGAATATTCCCACCCATTGTAAAAACTGACGACGACTGCTGGTCGGTGTTGCAGTGAGTAAGTTACTGTTGGCAGCATGTTCTGGGAGGCGATCAAAACTTTCAGCCATGGACGTTAAAATTTGCCAGGCTTTTTCATGCTCCGGGTTTTGCTGACGCCAGTGTTCACAAGCTTGTTTATCCTCCGGGCTGACATCATCTGCCCAGAGCCTGGCCATCCACGCGGCAGCTGTGTCGATGATATCGGGCTGTGGATATGAAGAAGAACTCATGTTGATGCTTTCAAACTATGGAGATAACAGGCTGTTAATGCCTTGGCTACATACTTTTCTACAGAAGACACAGACACATTCATCTTCGTGGCAATCTCTTTGTAACTCAGGCCATCCAGCTTTCTCATCAAAAAAGCCTGACGCACATGCGTAGGTAAGGCTTGCAGCATCTGGTCAATTTCCAACAAGGTTTCTACCACAATATGTTGGGTTTCTGCGCTGGGTGCTTCCTGCTCCGGCAATAAACGAACAGTCTCAAGATAAGCGCTTTCAATTTGCCGACGACGAAATAAATCAATCATCAGGCTTTTGGCGATACGTGTCAGATAGCGTCGCGGCTGATCATCTGTTGGCAATGAGTTAGAAAGTATCACTTTGAGGTAAGTATCGTGAGCGATATCAGCGGCACTGTGTTCACATCCCAAACGACCACGCAGCCAGCGATGTAACCAGCTATGGTGCTCACGATATAAGGTGTCGATATTGTGTTGAGACATGAGTGGAAAACAATGACTTACATTTGATAATGAGATACATTATCGTTTAAAGGTCGCCTGATCAAGTTTTTTTACGTTTCGCTTTTCTGGTGATGACTCTCCTCAAAGTGTCATGGAAAGCATGTCTTTAAATGGAAAAGTTATTTATTTTCAGTCTGTTAAAAATTATTTCATCAATACTGAAAAAAACATTACGGATTTGCTTTGTTCAATCGAAGTACAGGTAAAGACACTTTATTCACTATGAGGTTGATATGTCCTACCTGAAAACATCGCGTCCACATCGACACGTATTTAAAACCTTGCCTCTCAGCATGATGATGGCTGTGGCTATTGGTTCAGCTGTTGTTGCTACACCTTTCCAAGTTCATGCTGAAAACGTTCAGACCACTACACAGGCCTTTAATATTCCGGCGGGGCCGCTTGATCAAGTGCTAAATCGTTTTGCTTTGGCTGCGAATATCGATCTGTCAGTGAACTCACAAATCACAGCCAATAAACGCAGTCGTGGTCTGGATTCCACTGTTGATGTGCAAATGGGATTACAGCGCTTGTTATCACCGCATGGCCTGGTCGCCGTTAAAACATCAGCGACCAGCTATACCGTTAAACAAATTACAGACAGTTCAGAAGACGGTGTAGATTTACCTGTGGTCAACATTGATGCTGATGGCATGAGAGAAACTGCCATAAGTCCAGTGGATGGCTATTTAGCCACACGTAGTGCCTCAGCCACCAAAACCGATACACCACTGATTGAAACGCCTCGCTCTGTGACGGTGGTCACAGCGGATCAAATCAAAGATCGTAAAGTGCAAACCGTTGAAGATGCTGTAGCGTATGCTGCTGGTGTGCAGATTGGTGGTTCGGGGTATGACCCACGCTTTGATCAGATTACGATTCGTGGATATGAGGTGACGACCAATGCCGATTACCGTGATGGTTTACGTCAAACCAATACCGGCTGGTTATCGTATTTCAGAACAGAACCGTATGGTTTGGAACGTATTGAAGTCGTGAAAGGACCTGACTCTGTTTTATTCGGGCAGATCAGCCCGGGTGGTTTGGTCAACCGCGTGAGTAAGCGCCCCACAGCAGAAACTATTCGTGAAGTGGAGGTTCAGGCAGGTACTGATGATCACTACCAAGGCCAGTTTGATTTTGCCGGTAAATTGGGTGACACCGATGAGTGGACTTATCGGGTAGTCGGCTTGGCGCGAAACAGTGATTCAGATATTCGGGGCGTGATTGATGATAATGTCTACTTCGCACCGTCTCTGACCTGGCGTCCTAATGACGATACCAGTCTGACATTGTTAGCTCAGCGTCAGCGTTATGAAACGGCAGGGTCTCCACGTCCATTTCAGCTACCTTCTGGTGAACTGACGGATTTCTGGTCGGGTGATGAAGACTTTGACAAGCTTTTGCAAACACAAACCTCTATTGGTTATGAGTTTGAACACCGTTTTAATGACACCTTCACTGTCAGACAAAATGCCAGATATAGCTATATTGACACGACTAATCAATACACAAGTTCATCCTTAGCGGCGGATAGTCATACCCTGAATCGCACAGCAATAGGTGTCTATGAAGATATGCATAACACTGCTATTGATACTGCTGTGGAAAGTCATTTTTCCACAGGTCAGCTGACGCATACATTACTCACCGGTTTGGATTTTTATCAGGTTAATAGTCGTGTGAAGTATGCCTATGGTGCTGCACCATCGATTGATATGTGGAACCCTGATTATCACCAATCCATTGCGAAACCGACTACATTGTATTCATTCGGTAATACCAAAACAGAAAACGAGCAGTTTGGTTTATATGTTCAAGATCAAATCAGCCTCGACAAATGGCGTGTGACTTTAGGACTGCGCCACGATTGGGTAGATAAAGATGCATACAACTACTTCAGCGGTATTTGGACAGACATAGATGATGAAAAAACCACGGGTAGTGCTGGTTTATTGTATGCATTCGATAACGGCATCAGCCCCTACATCAGTTATGCCACGTCATACATTGCACAGTTTAGTACCAATGCTTACGGCTCAAACTATAAACCAACCGAAGGTGAGCAGTGGGAAGCAGGAATAAAATATCAGCCGGTCGGCTATCAGAGTTTCTTCACGGCCAGCGTGTTTAACTTAGTTGAGAGCAACGTGCTGACACAAGATCCCAATGATATCAATAACAAGATTCAAAAAGGGCGAACGCCGTGTTCAAGGCTTGGAGTTAGAAGCCAATATGAACTTTGATTTTAGTCTGAATCTGGTCGCGAGCTATACCTACCAAGACGCCAAAATCACCGAAAGTAATGACGGTGATGAAGGGAATCAATTTACTGGTGTGCCAAGACATCTCGCTTCCTTCTGGGGTAACTATGATGTGACCCATGACCTGCAAGCTGGATTAGGTGTCCGTTATGTCGGCGAGTCATATAGTAATACCGAGAATACCGATAAAAATGAATCTTACTCGATTGTAGAAGCAAGAACGTCTTATAGTCTGGATCAGTGGGTGAGGGGAGCAACACTTGCCGTGAATGCCTCTAACTTGTTTGATAAAGAATATGAGGTGTGTGAAGCGGGCTACTGCTATCGAGGGATCGGTCGTAAGGTCATCGCCAGCTTTAATTACAACTGGTAAGTCTGATGTTGAGATTAAGACAGATACTTAAATTTCTCATCATCATATGCTGCTACCTGCCTTTGCAGGTAGTGGCTCAGTCCGTTTCATTACCTGCCACTGAGCAGTTCACACTGAAAAACAAAGCAGGGCAGGATTATCAGATTATGGTGAGTTTGCCTAAAAACCAAACGCCAGCTAAACCGATGCCGGTGCTATACATATTAGATGGTAACTCCGTGTTTGCTGCCTTTCATGATGCTAAGCGAATGGAATCAGACTATGCAGACACACTGATTGTGGCGGTGGCCTATCCCACCGATAAGCCGTTTGATTTTTATCGACGTTCTTATGACTTTTCACCACCTGTACCCAAAGAAGTGAATGACCCACCTCAAGGTGGGCAGGATGAATTTGTCGACTTCTTAAAAAACATCTTACAGCCCGAAATCGCTCGTCGTTATGACATTCACCAAGAACGGCAATCATTATATGGTCATTCTTTCGGTGGCATGTTCACACTCTATGCGATTTACACCCAGCCAACCTTATTCCAACATTACATCGTCTCCAGCCCCAGCTTGTGGTGGGCAAGCCGTTACCTTATAACGCATGAGAGAACCTTCATGAAACAAGTGAAAGCGGGTGAAGTATCACTCGTCGATAAAAGCCTGTATCTGCTGGTGGCAGAGGGCGATGACGTGCAGGAACGGCAGGATATTGAACTGCTGGCAGACCGAATGAAAGCCCTGTCGGCCTATGGTTTCCGAAGTGCCTATTACCTCCAAGAAGACGAAGATCATATGTCCTTACCCATCACCATTGCTCATCGTGTTTTACGACAAGCGTTTAATCCAAGGCTTCGTTAAGTCATTTGTTTGGTAACATCAGGTTATAAGCTGATTGATGGTAATAGCTGGCAGGACAGCCCGTAACGTAGATGATATCTTCATCAACTATGTCTTCTCCAAAATGGATGAGAATGTCTTCATTAATAGGGTTACAGATTTTTGACCACATTTTCTGGTGATGTGGCCACGACCGGAAAGCTAAGTTCTGTGGCTATTCTCTCGGCGCGATATTTTGCATCAGCTACAGATCTGCTATGTCTATCGTCGCCAAATTCTTGGTATTCAGCAGCGATCTCATACACCGTATCCGCTCCTAAATATTTACTTAGTGTAAGTAAGTGTGGCGTCAGGTGATTAGAGCCTTCTCTTATTCCACCTTTTTGAAAACCGAACTCTCCACTAGAGGTCACGATAATCAATGTCTTTCCAGAAAGTAGTGGCTGTAATGGGGAATCTCCTCGTGCGAGATCGAAATCAAACGTTTTGTCTATACGTACAATTTGATCGAACCATGCTTTTAGCTGAGCAGGCATGCCGTAGTTATACATGGGAGAAGATATCAAGATAATATCGGCTGCTACCACTTCAGCGATCAGTTTATCTGATAATGCCAGCGTCTCTTTCTGTGCTGGGGTCCTCTTTTCCTCAGGTGTAAACACAGCGCCAATCCAATCCTGAGTGATGAAGTCAGGAGGGTTTACGCCAACATCACGATAGGTATATTCATCTATAGGACGATTCTTTCTCCATGTATCAATAAATCGGATAGCAATATTTTTTGATATGGAGTTGTGATCTGGATTTGGGTTGGTAGTAGCTCTAACGCTCGAATCTACATGTAATAGTGTACTCATAGTGATGACCTTAGTTGATTAATGATAGGTACTATTCTGAGAGCCTTTCTAGCGTTGTACAAACGAAAAAGTTACACTAATAGATGATTTTAAATCATCTATTTAGTCAAGCGGCTAATGGTTTATTAGGAGGTTAAATTTGCAGGTATCGTTACAGGCGTTGAAAGCTTTTGAGTCGGCTGCGCGTCAAGGAAGCTTTAAGTTAGCTGCAGAAGAACTGGCATTGACACCGACAGCCATTTCTCACCACATTAGCAATCTGGAAAGTCGGTTAAATGTCAATTTGTTTCATCGACAGGGAAGGCGAATTTCACTCACAGAAACAGGCAAACTATTAGCGAGAGCAACCACGGACGGGTTTTTGAAAATTGATCATGCTCTGGAATACGTCGCAAAGGTTGGCACTACGGTCAGAGTGACAACTACATCATCATTAGCGGCTATGGTGTTGATTCCTTACCAGTATGAATTTGAACAAAACAACCCAGGTATTTCGATGGAGATATCGACTGGCGAATCACTCGATAATCAATCACATACTATTCCCATTCGGTTCGGTGATATTTCAACTGTTGAAGATTTTGATGTCATTAGAACGGAGTCATTCGATATATTTGGTACTTATGGAGTCGCGCCTGCTTCTTGGTTTAATGAACCCATTACAGTGTATACAACGCAATGGAAGAATAAATCATTACCCAAGCCTCCATTAGACACTTGGTTGAAGGCAAATGGATTGGAAGGGGCCAATATTAAACTTAAAAAATTTGATCAAGAACTGTTCGGGATTCAGCAGGCTATGGCTGGAAATGGGCTAGTATTCTGTTCTACGACGCTCGCGAATAGATTGTTGAAATCTAATCTTCTACAACAATACAAAACGACACCCGTTCAGTCAGAACTTTGCTATTACATACCGAATAAGAATCATTTTCAAACTAGAAGTGCAGTCAGATTTATAAATTGGATTGAAGATATTTTGAATCAATAATTCGTACAAACAATCCTCAACTGATGATTTTAAATGCTGGGTGCTGAGAAAGTATGGAGCCGAATAATAAACGGTTTATTTAATATTTTTTTCATAAATACACTATTGGTGAGAAATCGGAGTTCATCATGAAAAATTTCGAAATCCGTAAACTTCTAGTCAGTGATGACAGCGAGGCTAGAGAACAGTTCGAGAGGGATATTTCTAATGAAATTGATGAGCTCTCAGATTTATTCGCTGACTCCTTACAGAATCTTAAAGAGTCTGATTGTGCTAAAGATGAGTCTACGAGAGCTGGAATAGTATCTGGATATCTACACTTGGCTATAGAGTCTGCTGTCACAGCAACACAATTACTTTCCTTAGGTCATATCGCGCCAGCCGGAAATTCTATGCGCATCTCCTATGAGTCTTTATGCATTGCAGCTCTGATGCGAAAGAATATTAAAGTTACCGTTTTAAATGGAAAATATAAGTTCGATTTCTACAATGACTTTATGGATAAGCGTCCTCATGCTAGAGCTGATAAAGTAGTTGCTCTAGTTCTTAAAAATAATAAGTTGCTTTCTATTTCAGACAAAGGTTGCGAGTTTCTGAAAGCAGCAAGAGATTTTTACAATGCCTACAGCCATGCCAGCCATTTGTTTGTTCACTCGAAAATAAAACCGTCAACAAAGCAAATGTATATCGCTGGTGGCTACGATTCTGAGAGAAAATCAGATTTTGAGAGCCAGCTTAAATATATAGTTACATATTGTAAAAACATTAAAACTTGGGTTACATCCATAGCCTACAACGTTCCTAGCTAGATAACTGAGGTGGCGACACACCTTATACTTCATCAATAGGTTAAGGTGTTTGATTTCAATAACTGGAGTCATGTCAAGAACTATTAAGACCAGCCTTGCGACACCGTGGCCGAATAGCGAAAAGTAAGGTATTTTTGTACTGACCCTAAATATTTAATCTGTTTCCCTGACTGAATTATAAAAGGAGTTGAAACGATGCCGGCACATAATATTTTTATCATCAGTGTGACACTACTGTTAGCGAGCATCGGCACCGTGCATGCAGACCTTTTTAATGTGGAATTACGTAAGGCTTATGCACAATGTAAAACAGCGCAAAAAGCATGTGAAACTATCTGCAAACAGGCTGTCATCGCAAGAAAGAAAGCTGCGGCTGATGCCGAAGATAAAACCCAACAATGCATTGCCGAGCATGGTCAGCAATTTCCCGAATCAGTCATCAAGCAGAAAAGTGAAGGAGCGTTGATAGATGGGTTCGCTTGGATGTCAGATGTCACTGGTACCTATATGCGACCAGGCCGAGGCCTATCATATATAGTTGATGCGCCAGGTAATCAAGACTGGGCAAAACATTGCAAGGGAGAAGCCAGAGTCAACCCTGAAAATGCTCAGCAGGTTAAAACCACATTAAGAAATTCACCCAGAGTCATCCCCAGAAAAACGATGGTGAAACTTAGCAAAATTCAATATTACACAGGCCGCGGCCAAACTAAATGCGTGTTTTCTAAAATTGAAGTATTGGAATAGATTCTGCAAAACTCAGTTAAGGCAGATGCTATAGGATCAGGGTGTTTGATTTTATCTTCAACAATATTCTTTTGCTGGTGAATAATAGCGATGAGGAGAAATAACTAATAGCATCAGTGAATTAATATCTGTACATTCCCAGTAAAACCCTATACTGTGTACTCAGCTCGAAAGTAAGACTTTTATTTATACTCTCCATCTCGTTGTTTTATTCGTAATTCCCCGTCCTGAAGTTTCTAGATTCCAGCTCGTTTTCACGCTATTCACGCCTCTAGAGGCATTTTTATATTTAAAATTCAGGTAATTATTATGTCAAACACAGTTAATGGAACAGTAAAGTGGTTTAACGAAGCGAAAGGTTTCGGTTTTATCGAACAAGAGTCTGGAGCAGACGTATTTGCCCATTTCAGTGCTATTACTAGCTCAGGTTTCAAAACCTTAGCAGAAGGCCAAAAAGTTGAGTTCACTGTAACTCAGGGCGCAAAAGGACCACAAGCTGAGAACATCGTAGCTGTATAAGCTCGTTCTCGGTCAAAAAAAAGGGCAAGTCCTCAAGGACTTGCCCTTTTTTTTGGAAGTTAAATTGTCTCATTTATTGCTTTGCCCATTATGGTCGCTTTTTCTACTATGTTTCGATCCGGTCTTACACATGATGTAGCTAAAAACTTTTAAGGTTATTTACTGAATCATTGTGGCGAGCTAAAATTAAATTATTATTGTTTTACGATAATTCTTTATTCCAAAAAAATAATTTATAGGTTAAAGTCAACACTCATTTAAAAGTTTGAAGGCTTGTGCTATGAAGAATAAAACCAACCAAGATCGTATTTCACATTTTAGTGCTCAACTAAAACGGCTATTAACCACTTTTATTATTCTAATTCCAACCCTTACACTCGCTTATTGGTTATTTTTTAATAGCTTGCAAGCTGCTGGTTTCGTCATTGAATTACCTGTTGAAATCACGACTGAAATTGATTTAATAACTCGATTGTTAGCTTTTTTGGTTTGTTTACTGCCGATCACTGTAGCGTTATATGCCGCTGTCCAATTGAGAAGACTCTTTAGTCTTTATCAGCAAGGCATCATCTTCTCTTATGACAATGTCATCTGCTTTAAGCGTATGGGATTAGCTTTACTGGCTTGGGTGATAGTAGGCACTATATCCGATACTTTGCTCAGCTTAGCTTTGACCATTCAAAACCCTGTTGGGGAACGATTACTCACCATAGGATTTGGCTCTTCTGAGATGACCACTTTAATTACTGGCTCTGTGATATTAGTGATTTCTTGGGTAATGAAAGAGGCTGTAGAAATGAAACACGAACAGGAATTTACCGTTTAATATGAGTATCGTTATTAACGTCGATGTGATGCTGGCCAAACGTAAGAT
>NZ_DIAC01000068.1:21104-23182 GCF_002414625.1 Methylophaga sp. UBA5088
CAAACGAACTGGCGAAACGAGTTGGAATTTCTGAGCAAAACCTTTCCATACTGAAAACTGGCAAAGCAAAAGCTATCCGTTTATCAACACTTGATGCTATTTGCACAGCTCTTAACTGTCAGCCTGGTGACTTGCTGGAATATCACCCTGAAGAAGAATAGCTGGGGTCATAAGGTGATGTCGTCAGTCTACTTTATATTTCTATTTGTAGGGACATGTTATGACTTGAGCGTCATAGCCGTATAACCTCGTTCTCGATCATAAAAAAGGGCAAGTCCGTAAGGATTTGCCCTTTTTTTTGGCGCTTTATAAACCGTTTGTGGTGAATTACTTCTGTGTATAGTTATCAAACCGAGCGATATATTCTTCAAGGTTTTGATTGAGCATTTCGGCATAACGCTGAGTGAAGTATTCAATAGCCGCTTGTTTTTCGGCTTGCAGGTTTTCTGCGTTTTCAACGGAACGGGCGACGCTGAAAGCATTAAAACGGGCGGCTGAAAAGAGAACGGCTGTATTAACGTCTTCTACAGAACTTTCAGCTGCTTGCTGATTGGCAATCGCGACGAACTCATCGACACGTTCTTGAAATGTTTTGCTTGGTGAATTTTCACTCATTCTTTTTCTCTCATTGGTTTTATAGGTTTGAAATGTATTGTCTGTAGCTAAGGCGTTTTTATTATTTATATCTGAGCTATTTGAACGGAGACATCATAGCAGATAGAAAACATGATAAAACCTTTGCCGCTATAGGGATAACCTGTCCTGTCCAACTAATTGCGAGCGTTCATGAGTATCAAGCAGACAGAGGCTTTGATACATTATCTATTATGGGATGGCTTTTCCAACACAAGGCCATTAAGTAAAACAATTAAGGGAGCATCTGTTGCCCGAACTAAAAATAGTAGGCTTGTTTCTTGTGACGGCTTTAGCAGAAATTATTGGCTGTTACCTGCCGTACCTTTGGCTACGTGAGGGAAAATCCATTTGGCTGCTAGTGCCTGCTGCACTCAGTCTTTCTTTGTTTGCCTGGTTGTTGTCTTTGCATCCAACGGCAGCCGGTCGCGTGTATGCCGCTTATGGTGGGGTATATATTTTCATGGCTATTTTATGGTTATGGGCTGTAGATGGTATTCGTCCTACCGTATGGGATATGGTTGGTTCTGGCGTGGCATTGTTGGGTATGGCGATTATTATGTTCGCACCACGAGGCTCCTAAAGACTGAGTTTTAACTCGCTTGCTTGATTACCGTTATTTGATGTTATCAATGAACAAATCAAGCTTAAAAATGCTCAGGCCAGGGCCTTTGCCAATGCTTTTATTCAAATTACATATAAAGTTGAGTATCAGTAACTTTGATAAGTTATGACACAAGTTCAAATATTCTGAGCGATACGCCATAACACACCACTTGGATCGTAGAGAACAAAGTCGAGCATCCCCCAAGGTTGTTCGGTGACAGCCGATATTTCAACCTTATACTTGTCTGTTATCCCAGCTTCGATAATGTGTTGATGCCAAGACTGCACGTCTTCCACAAGCAGGTGCATCATCAAATTTTCAGCCAGCGTTTGGTCATAAAAATTCTGAAGTAGAAAACTACAGTTACCGTGATAGAAGTAGGTCACACCAGCGGTATCAGATGCCTGCGTGAAGTCAAGGTCAGCATAAAAGGCTTGAGAGATTTCATAGTCTTTAGCCGGAATAAATGCTTTGATTTCAATGGTGTTCATATTTGCCATGGCTAACTGTTCCTTATTAAGGATGAGTCTGTAGGCTTATCGCTTTGATAATTTGATAGCGATACCGATGATACACATCACGAGCCAGACGATATAGCTAGGTAGCCAAGATGCATTCCAAGCTTCAGAAAAGACCATGGCTGCTGGTTGATTGAGATAAAAGTTGGCTAAAAGATTAAGTAATAAAACAATCATTAGACCGATAAGGCCGATCGTTAAGAGCATGTTTTTCCGTTTCATTATTTTCATCCTTGTGGAGAGTTTATTCGTCTATCGAACGGACTTTTTGTGCGATAAGGAAAGTGTGTAATTCCGGATATTGATCATATTCCAGATGC